>CAMNEH010000016.1 GCA_946536315.1 uncultured Clostridia bacterium | reverse complement strand
TAGATGCCGGTCATCACGTTGACAGCGCCCAGCTCGCTCAGCTGGCCCTTGTCATACCCCGTGAGGGAGGGATCCATTTCATCAGCGAAAAGCTGCTCATAGGAGGGATTATACACGATTTCCTTCGTTCCGGTAATGCCATACTGCTTCAGATCGATATCAGGCATGGGTATCATACCCCTTTCGTGATCAATGTGCCTTCACAGGCGGATCAAGTATATCACAAGCGGCATTTTTCGTCAATCAGCCAATCGGCGCCATCATTGTGTCAGCGCAAGCAGCTGCGCGGGTTCGTCGATCACATGACAGGCGTGGTGCCCGACCAGCTCCTCTCTGGTCCGGAAGCCCCACGTCACGCCGACGGTGGTCATGCCGGCGTTCCGGCCGCAGTCCATGTCTGTGCCCGTATCGCCCACATACAGGAATTCATCCGGGCGAAGGCCCATTGCCTCCGCGATCAGCAGAGCTCCCTCGGGCGAAGGCTTGATGGCGACGCCCTCCATTCGTCCCCGGACGCAGGCGAAGCGGTACCCGGGGAAATAGTGGGCAAGCACCGTCCGGACGTCGCCGTCGTCCTTGTTGCTGAACACCGCGGCGCGGATGCCGCGGTCGGTCAGCGCGTTCAGCAGCTCAGGAATTCCCGGATACGGGTGAGACGCGTCGCAGGCATGGACAGCGTATTCTGCCCTGTAGGCCTCATACACCCGGTCCGCCATGTCCCGGCGCTCCCCCACCGCGCGCAGCGTCAGGTTCCACGCGCCGTTGCCGACCATGGTCCTGTACGCGTCCAGCGGATGCTGCTGCAGCCCGAAGCGCGCCAGGGTGCGGTTCATGCTCCCGCCGATGTCCGGCAGGGTATGGATCAGCGTCCCGTCCAGGTCAAAGATGACCGCTCTGATCATGGCACATTGCTCCTTTGTCTCACACATCCAGCACATACCGGCGGATGGCCTCACCGATGCCGTTTTCGTCGAACCGCGCGGTGACATAGCGGCATTGCGCCTGCACATGCGCCGGGGCGTTGCCCATCGCCACGCCGCAGCCGACCCGCGTCAGCATGGGCAGGTCATTCTCTTCGTCGCCGAAGGCCATCACGTTTTCCAGCGGAATGCCCAGCCAACGCGCCAGCTCCGTGATACCGCGGCCCTTGTGGACCGCCTGCGGCATCACTTCAATGTTCAGCGACCCTGACCGGGTGATCAGGATGCCGGGGATTTCCGACAGGCGGCGGATGAGCGCCGCGCGCTCGGGATGCTGATAGACGAAAAACTTGCTCGCGCCGGTACGTATGACGTCGTCGACCGCCTGCGGACCGTGACGGAAGGCCACGCCGCCCAGGCGCTCGATCCGCGCGCCGTCGCTGATCTCGGAATGGTGATACAGGTCCTTGCGGCAGGTGGTCACGCATTTGTGCGAAAAAATAATAAAGTCCGCCTTCGCCGCATTCAGACAGTCCCGGACCCGCTCTGCGGCGTCGCGGCGCATCGTATGCAGATACAGTGTCGCGCCCATCGGCGCGTCCTCGATGATGGCGCCGTTCGCGCCCATCACCGGGCCCGAAATACGATGATCCAGCCAGACCAGGCCAGCGTTTTCCGGATAGCGCCCGGACGCGAGTGCCAGCACGACGCCGCGTGAGGCGGCCGCGCGCAGCGCCTCCAGCGTTTCCGGAAGGATGCGGCCATCGCGCTGTACGAGAGTGCCATCGATATCCGTGGCGATCATTCGGATGTCCTTCATGCTGCTCCAATCCTGTTGTCAGAAGGGAACCCGGACCGAAAAGGTCCGGCCGTCCAGGTAGCTCAGGCAGCCGCCCGCGTTCAGCGTGACTTCGCACGCGCACAGCATCAGCCGCCGCGTACGGTGACGCTGGTTAAACGCACGGTCGCCGTATACGTCGTCGCCCAGGATCGGGTGCTGCAGCGCAGCGAGATGCGCCCTGATCTGGTGCATCCGCCCCGTCAGCAGCGTGACCCTCAGCCGCGACACATCGCCGCTGACCGCGACGGTTTCATACTGGGTGCGGATTTCCTTCGCCTCCGGCGACGCGTGCGACACGACGCGCATACGGCCCAGCCGCTCGTCGCGGACAATGTACGCGGACGCGATCTGCGCGGGTGGCTGCAGGCGGCCTTTGACGACGCATTCGTATACCTTCGTCAGCGTCCGCTCGCGGAACGCCGTCAGCAGACACGCTTCCGCCGCCTCGTCCCGGGCCGCGAGCAGCAGCCCGCAGGTCTGGTTGTCCAGCCGGTGGCACAGCCGCGGGCGATCCTCCCGCGCATCCAGCCACCCCTGTACGCTCATTCCCCCGCGCCCGTCGTCCTGGCAGCTGATGCCCGCGGGCTTGTCAATGATCAGGATGTGCTCGTCCTCGTACACGATGGGCAGCTCCGCCTCCCACTCGGTATACAGCTGTACGACCGCGCCGGGAACCGGCGCATCCCCCTGGGCGGCCCTGACGCCGTCTATCTTGACGTCACGGCGGGCAAACGCGTCGCGCAGCGCAAATGCCGGCAGCAGCGGAAACGCGTGCTGAAGATAAGCCGCGAGCGTCTTTTCCCCGGGCTGCTGCGGCACGCGCGCGGTGTACACGCGCATATCAGTTCAGTCTCCGGGACGGCGCGCTTTGCCAGCGCACCGTATCTGTTTCCACACGCAGCAGCGCGTTTTCGATCTGCGGCGTCATCCGGATCGCCAGCTTATCCCGGATCAGCCCGGTCAGCTGATCGTGCGAGGCGCCCTGCTTGACCAGGATCTTCAGATCGTTGACGAACGCGTTCGGATTATAGCCCGGCTGCAGCGCGAAGCCCAGCTCGTGGCTGAGGATGTCGTTGGCGGCCTCCTCCTCCTTGAGCAGCTCGCTCATCCCGCCGAGGATCATCTCCCGGGTGTAGTCCGTCGCCTGATACCGTGCGTTGGACAGCGAGGCCAGCATCCGCTCCGGGCAGACCAGCCCCGGATGCATCAGCACCAGGTTGCCCTGCCTGTCCAGGCAATAATCAAACTCCGCCATCAGATACCGGTTCAGCAGGCGAAGGTGGTATTCGTCCTGGCTGGGAAGCAGATGGCCGCTGAGATGCTTCAGCGCGGGCTGCGCGTACAGCATCCCGTGCAGATACACCATGCTGTGCAGCGTCGCCGACAGCGCGCGCATTTTTCCGCGGGTCTCGAAATAAGCGTCATCCTCCACCGCCTGCAGCATCGGTTTGGCCAGCGGCTCGGCCAGCTGCAGGAACAACCGGCCGTCATCCCTGATGACACAGCTGCACCACAGGCGTCTGAGCAGCGAATCAGCGGCGCTGAGCTCTTCGTCGGAGAGCAGCGGCGTCGTCCCGCCGAACAGCATCATCCGGCGAAGGATGCCCTCCTCGCGGTCAGTGATGTACGGCAGCTCGTCCTTCACCCGCCGTTTGACGGCGGCGCGCAGCTGCGCGTGCGTCGGCCAGGCCTCGTTGGGCGCTTCGGCGCAGTCGTAGCTGAAGCGGTAGGCTTCCGCCCAATGCTGTGAAGAGGTCCGGCCGAACACGCTCAGCCCGGACCTGGACACCAGGCGGGCCTTCAGCTCCTCGAAGGATTGCTCCTTCATCCGGCTGAGCATGCACTCGGTAATGTCCTCCGGATGAAAGCCTGAGATTAATCGCTCCACGGTTCCTGCCCTTTCAGTTTCAGTTCAAATTCCTCCTCGCTCAGAACGGGAATGCCGAGCTGCCTGGCCTTGTCCAGCTTGCTGCCGGCTTTTTCCCCCGCCACGACGAAGGAGGTCTTTTTGCTCACGGCGGACGCGGCGCTGCCGCCATTGGCGCGGATCAGCTGCTCGATATCGGCGCGGGTGTACCGTGTCAGCGTCCCGGTGACCACGACCGTCATGCCGGTGAGCGCGCCCTCCGTTTCAGGCGCCACAGGCTGCGGAGATACGCCCGCGTCCAGCAGCCGGCGGATCATTTCCCTGTTCTCGGGATATCCGAAAAAGCCGCGTATGCCCTCGGCGATCGTTTCACCGATATCGTCCACCGAGGCGAGCGTTTCAACGTCGGCACCGCTCAGCTTCTCCAGCGTGCCGAACCGGATCGCCAGGTCGCGCGCGGTGCGCTTGCCGACATTGGGGATACCGATGGCCAGCAGGAAGCGATCCAGCGGGCAGTGCTTGCTCTTTTCGAGCGCCTCTGCCAGGTTGGCGATCTTCTTCGCGCCGAAGCCCTTCATGGTCTGCAGCCTGCCGGTATCCAGATGGTAAAGGTCCGCCGGATCCCGGACGTTCAGCTCGTCGTAGAACAGGTCGGCCGTCTTTTCGGAGAAGGTTTCGATGTCCATCCCGTCGCGGGAGGCAAAGTGCTTGAGCCGCATCACGGCCTGCGGCTTGCAGCCCGCGCGGTTCAGACAGAAGAGGTTCGCGCCGCGCGTCACCAGCGGCGCGCCGCAGGCCGGGCAGACCTCCGGCTTCACGATGTCGGTGCCCGGCTCCGCGTCGTCCACGCAGCCGGTGATTTCGGGGATCACATCGTTGGAGCGGCGGATCCACACCCGCACGCCGAGCTTCAGGCGCTTTCGGCCAATGTCGCCCCAGTTGTTCAGCGTCGCCTTCTGCACGGTGACGCCCGAAAAATCGACGGGCTCGACGTGCGCGAGCGGCGTCAGCTTTCCGCTGCGGCCCAGCTCCCAGGTGACGCTGACGATGCGTGTGGTGGCCTCCTCCGCCTCAAACTTATACGCCACCGCCCAGCGGGGAAACCTGTCGGTATATCCGAGCGCCAGGCGCGTTTCCTGCTCGCGGATCTTGACGACCGCGCCGTCGATGAGAAAGTCGAGCGAATCGCGCTCCTCCCCGATCCTTTGAATGGCGTCGATCACCTCCTGGCGGCTGTTCGCAGTGGCAAAATACGGGCTGGTCGGGAAGCCCTGCTCGCGCAGAAAGCGGATCATGCCCTCCTGGTCCTGGTAGGGCGGGTCAGAGATCGTGCCGACCTGATAAAAGAACGCGCTCAGGTGACGTGAAGCGGTGACCGCCGGATCCAGGTTCCTGAGCGCGCCGGCCGCCGCGTTGCGCGCGTTTTTCAGCGGCTCCTGCGCGGTCTGGTTATACTTTTTGAGCGCAGAGAGGCGCATGATGCACTCCCCCTGCACCTCGATCAGGCCCTGCCACGGAATTCTCAGGGGCACCCCCTGGACGGTTTTTGCCTGCGGGAGCACCGCCTCGCCCGTGATACCGTCGCCGCGCGTGGCAGCCTGCACCAGCAGGCCGTTTTCATACGTCAGATTCAGCGTGAGCCCGTCGAACTTGTACTCGATCCCATAGGTCATGTCAGGCAGCGGGCCGTTCTCGTCATGGAGGCGCTGAACGCGGTCGAACCAGACGTTGAGCTCGTCCACCGACTGTACCTTGTCCATGCTCCACAGGCGGCTGATATGCGGATGCGGCTGAAACGCGCTGAGCGGCGCGCCGCCGACGCGGTGCGTGGGCGAATCCGGGAGAACGACGCCCGTTTCCCGCTCCAGCCGAAGCAGCTGATCGTACAGCCGGTCATATTCCGCATCGGCCATGACAGGCCGGTCGTAGGTATAATAGGCCGTGGCCGCCTCGTTCAGGCGGTCGACCAGCGTCTGCATGTCCAGCGGCGTCTGCCCCTCCATCACGCTTCGTCCTCCAGCTTGAAAATCGGCGCGATCGCCAACGAGAAGGTTTTATGTCCATAGGCGATAAAATCGATGCAGATATTCGCGTCCGTGCCGTTTTTTTCCACCGAGACCACCGTGCCCTCGCCGAATCTGCGGTGCATCACCCGGTCCCCCGGCTGGTACATTTTCATCAGCGCGCTGCCGGAAACCTTGGCGGCCTGCGAGGGCACCAGGCCCTTCGTGACGCCGGGAATGTTCAGCTGGCCCATGCCCGGCACACCAAAGTCCGTATGCCTTGGCTCGCGGTTATGGGGCTTTCTCAGCGGCGCGTCGTTCTCACCGAAATGCTGGCGTGACAGCGCCCACACGTCCTCGATCAGGCGGGAAGGGATTTCCTGGATAAAGCGGGAGGGACGGTTATAGCTGACCTGATTGAAGATGGTGCGGTGCTTGGCCAGGGAAAGGCTCAGGCGTTTCCTGGCCCGCGTGACGCCAACGTAGGCGAGGCGGCGCTCCTCCTCCAGCCGGTTGTCCTCGTTGACAGCGCGGTAGCTGGGGAAAACGTTTTCCTCCATGCCGGCGATAAAAACGGCGTCGTACTCCAGGCCCTTGGCGCTGTGCAGCGTCATCAGCGTCACAAACTGCGGTGCTTCCTCCTGACGGTCCAGATCGGTGATCAGCGCCACATATTCCAGGTAATCCTGCAGGCTGTGCGCGTCGTCGGGCGTCCTGGAGACGTATTCCCTGGCCGCGCCGACAAATTCCATCAGGTTCTCCTTGCGGGTGACATAGTCCTCCTCGGTTTCCTTGTCCAGCTGATTGATCAGCCCGGTCTCCTCCAGCACGGCCTGGATGAATTCATCCAGCGGCAGCTGATCCATCCGCTCCATCAGGCTGTAGATCAGCTTGGTGAAGTCGAGCACGCAGCGCCTGGCGCGGGAGGACAGCGCGTCCGTCGGGTCTGAGAGCACGCTGAACATCGGCACGCCTTCCGTCTGTGCCTGCGTTTCCAGCTGGGCGACCGTGGTATCGCCGATGGAACGTCGGGGAGTATTGATGATCCGCTTCAGAGAGACGGTATCCGCCGGATTCACGATCACCCGCAGATAGGCCAGCACGTCCTTGATTTCCCTGCGGTCGTAGAAGCGCGTGCCGCCATAGACCCGGTATGGCACGCCCGCGCGCACCAGCATTTCCTCCATCACGCGGCTCTGCGCGTGCAGGCGGTACAGCACGGCCATTTCGGCATACGGCATACCGCGGTCGTGCAGCTGCTTCAGCTGGCCGCAGATCCATGCGGCCTCGTCGTGCTCGTCGCCGGCCGTGTACAGGTGGATCTTTTCGCCCTGGGCGTTCTCCGTCCAGAGTGCCTTTTCCTTGCGGCCCTCGTTGTGTGCGATGATCTGGTTGGCGGCGTCGAGAATGGTGGCGGTAGAACGGTAGTTCTGCTCCAGCTTGATCACCTTCGCGTCCGGATAGTCCGCCTCGAAATTCAGGATGTTATGGATATCCGCGCCGCGCCAGCCGTAAATGGACTGGTCATCGTCGCCGACCACACACAGCTCGTGGCTTTCGGCCGTCAGCAGCCGGACGATCTGGTACTGCGCCATGTTGGTATCCTGATATTCATCCACATGGACGTAGCGGAACCGGTCCTGGTAATACTGGAGCACCGGCGGGTGATCCATCAGCAGCTGAAGCGTTTTCATGAGCAGGTCGTCAAAATCCAGCGCGTTGTTATCCGCCAGTGTCTGCTCATACCGCACATACACATCGTGGACCTGCTGCGCATGGTAATTCTTCTCTGACGAGGCGAACCACTCGTCCGCTGTCATCAGCTTGTTTTTGCTGTCGCTGATGACGCTCCTCACCTCGCGGGGGGTGACGATCTTATCGTCGATTTTCAGCTGCTTGATCCAGTCCTTGATCACGCGGAGCTGATCATCGTCGTCATAGATGGTGAAGCTGCGCTGATAGCCGATTTTTTCAATATCGCGGCGCAGGATGCGCACACAGACGGAATGGAACGTGCCCACCCACATGTCGTCCGTCTGTTCTTCCCCGATGAGGCGGGCGATGCGGTCCTTCATCTCGCGCGCGGCTTTATTGGTAAACGTCAGGGCCAGCACGTGCCAGGCCGGCACGCCATGCTCCAGCAGATTGGCGATCCTGTAGGTCAGCGTCCGCGTTTTGCCGCTGCCAGCGCCGGCAAGGATCAGGAGCGGCCCGTGCAGGGTTTCAACAGCCTCGCGCTGCTGCGCGTTCAATACTGATAAATCCATCTTTGCCCCCATTCCGTCAGTCTTCGATACCCGAAAAACGAGAACGTTCTGAACCGCCTTCGGCCGGTCGGAACGTCCATCCCCGATATTATAGCATTTCCGGGGGAATTCTGCAATGCTCGCGCTTTGCCTCAGCGGAGTTTTTTTCTCAATTCCGACGGCTGCAGATTGCATTTTGGCTGATGTGATGATAAAATACGGGCAGTGAAATCCGAGCGCAGACAGGAGAAAGGAGATTCCCATGATCGATTTGAAAAACACCGTGATCGGACTGGAATTTGGTTCCACCCGGATCAAGGCCGTGCTGGTCGATCGGCAGCATGCGGTGCTCGCCTCCGGAAGCCACGAATGGGAGAACCGGCTGATCGACGGCGTCTGGACCTACACGATGGACGATATCATTCACGGCATGCAGGCGTGCTTTGCCGACCTGAAGAGCGAGGTCCTGCGTTTGTACGGCACCCCGCTGACCACGGCCGGCGCCATGGGCATATCCGGCATGATGCACGGTTACCTGCCCACGGACAGGGAGGGCCGGCCGCTGACCGGATTCCGGACCTGGCGGAATACCATGACCGGTCAGGCGGCCTCAGCGCTGACGGAGCGGTTTCATTTCAATATTCCGGAGCGCTGGTCCATCGCTCATCTGTACCAGGCCATACTGAACGGCGAAGCGCATGTGTCCCGGATCCATCACCTGAACACCCTGGCCGTATATATTCACGAGCGGCTGACAGGCCGGTTTGTCGCCGGCGTCGGCGAAGCGTCGGGCATATTTCCGGTCGATACGGCGCTGTGCTACGACCCGGAGATGCTGGCCGCCTTCGAAGCGATGACAGCCGACAGGGCGCTGCCATACCGGCTGAATGACATCCTGCCCACGCCACTTCCGGCCGGCGCGGAAGCCGGCGTGCTGACGGCTGATGGCGCGCGGCTGCTGGATCCCGAGGGCGATTTCCTGCCCGGCGTGCCGTTCGCGCCGCCTGAGGGCGACGCAGGCACCGGCATGACCGCCACCAATTCGGTCGCCGCGCGGACCGGCAACGTTTCCGCGGGCACCTCCGACTTCGCGATGGTCGTGCTGGATCAGCCGATCGGCGTTCACCGCGAAATCGACATCGTCACCACACCCGACGGGCTCCCTGTCGCCATGGTACACTGCAACAACTGCACCAGCGACGTGAACGCCTGGGTCCGCCTGTTCGGGGAATTCGCGCAGAAGGCCGGGTTCCCCCTCGACCAGAACGCGCTGTATACGCTGCTGTTTCAGGCCGCACTCGAGGGCGAGCCCGACTGCGGCGGACTGGTGGGCTTCAACTACCTCTCGGGCGAAAGCATTACCGGCTTTACCGAGGGACGCCCCTTATTGATGAGGACGCCCAGCGCCCGGCTCACACTGGCAAACCTGATGCGCGAACAGCTGCTCAGCGCGCTGGCGACTCTCAAGATCGGTCTGGACATCCTCACCGTCGAAGAGAAGGTCCCGATCGACCGCCTGTACGCCCACGGCGGCTTCTTCAAAACACCGGAGGTCGGGCAGCGGCTGCTGAGCGCCGCTGTCAACGCGCCGGTATCCGTGATGGAAACGGCCGGTGAGGGCGGGCCCTACGGCATGGCGCTGCTGTGCGCCTACATGCGCTGGCGAGACCCCGGTATGACGCTGCCGGAATATCTGAACAAACGCGTCTTCGCCCAGGCGAAGAGCGTCACACTGATGGCTGACGCCAGCGACGTCAGCGGGTTCGAGGTCTTCCTGAGCCGCTACCGCCGGGCGCTGCCCGTTCACGCGGCTGCGGTGAATGCCCTGACGGACGACGGAAAGTGAGGATCGCATCATGCTCGAAGCTTTGAAAGAAACCGTATGCCAGGCCAATCTCCTTTTGCCCGCCCACGGCCTGGTCACCTTCACCTGGGGCAACGTCAGCGGAATCGACCGCGAAAAGGGGCTGTTTGTCATCAAGCCCTCTGGTGTGCCCTATGACACCATGAAGCCGGAGCACATGGTGGTCGTGGATCTGGAGGGCCGCATTGTCGAGGGAAATCTGCGCCCCTCCAGCGACATGCCGACGCACCTGGAGCTGTACCGCGCCTTCCCGGACTGCGGCGGGATCGTGCATACGCATTCCCGCTGGGCGACCACCTTTGCCCAGGCAGGGCGCTGCATTCCGGCCATGGGCACGACCCAGGGAGACTACTTTTACGGCGATATTCCCTGTACCCGGCCGATGACCACGGATGAAATCAACGGCGAATACGAAAAGGAAACGGGCAAGGTGATCGTCGAAACCTTCGCGCAGCTCGACCCCGCCGCGATCCCCGCGGTGCTGGTGTACTCGCACGGCCCGTTCGCCTGGGGCAAGGACGCGATGGAGGCGGTGCACAACGCCGTGGTGCTCGAGGAAGTGGCGTTCATGGACTGGCATGCCATGATGCTGAACCCCGCCCAGGGCGCGATGCAGCAGGCGCTGCTGGACAAGCACTACCTGCGCAAGCACGGCGCCGGCGCTTATTACGGACAGAACTGAACAGACAGGAGAAGTACAATGCTGGTATGCAAATTTGGCGGATCGTCCCTGGCGGACGCGGAACAATTCAGAAAAGTCAAAGAGATCGTATTGGCCGATAAGAATCGCAGATATATCATTCCCAGCGCGCCAGGCAAGCGCGGCGACGCGGACGAAAAGGTGACCGACCTGCTGTACGAAGCCGCGGCGGCGCGTCAGGTGGGTAGCCCGTTCCTGCATATCCTGGAGCGGATCCGTTACCGCTATGAGCGCATCGCGCAGGAGCTGGAGCTGGACATCCCCCTGGAGGCGGAGTTCACCAAGATCGCTTCCACCATGATGACCGGCGCGTCCCGCGACTACGCGGCGAGCCGCGGCGAATACCTGAACGGGCTGCTGCTGTCGGAATACCTCGGATTCCCTTTCGTGGACGCCGATAAGATTATCCGGTTTGACAAAAACGGCGTCCTGCTGGAGGAAGAAACCAACAGCCTGATCGCCGATACGCTCTCCGCCCTGCCCAATGCAGTCATTCCCGGCTTTTATGGCGCGGACGAAGAAGGCAACATCCATACCTTTTCCCGCGGCGGCAGCGACATCTCCGGCGCGCTGGTCGCCCGGGCCGTCAACGCGGACGTCTATGAAAACTGGACCGATGTCACCGGCTTCCGGATGGCGGACCCGCGCATCGTTCCGGACGCGCAGTACATTTCCAGCATGACCTACCGCGAGCTGCGTGAGCTGAGCTATATGGGCGCGTCCGTGCTCCACGAGGAGGCCATCTTCCCCGTGCGCCGCGCGGGCATTCCCACCAACATCCGCAATACCAACGATCCCAAGCACCCCGGCACCATGATCCGCCACAACGCGGACCGGCAGGACAATGAGCACGTGATCACCGGCATCGCCGGGCACAAGGGCTTTTCGATCATCACGGTCGAAAAAGACCTGATGAATTCAGAGTCCGGCTTCGGCCGCCGGGTACTGCAGGCAGTGGAGGAGTTCGGGCTCAACTTTGAGCACCTGCCGACGGGCATCGACACGATGTGCGTGGTGCTGAACGAGAAGGAGCTGCAGCCGCACCGTGAGCAGCTGGTGCAGCGCATCGTGGAGCTGACGCATCCGGACAGCGTGACCATTCACGATCACCTCGGCCTGATCGCCACCGTCGGCCGCGGCATGGTCCGCAATTACGGCACCGCTGCGCGCCTGTTTACGGCTGTGTCGGCCCAGGGCATTTCCATCCGGATCATCGACCAGGGCTCGAGCGAATTGAACATCATCATCGGCGTGGATGACGATGACTTTGACAACGCAGTCAAGGCTATTTACGACGCTTTCGTACGCGAGTAAAAAGGAGCGGGCCATGCGGAAAACCCTGATCACGCTGGCGCTGGCGGCGCTGCTGTGCGGCGTCGCGACGTGCGCGGCAGCAGAAGGCGCGCGCATCACGACACGCGGCGATTTCGCGCGCGCGTTCGAGGCCCATGCCGACGCCCTGGAACCGGAATTTGAGCTGTCACTGTCATATGCGATGCTGGAGGACGCCAAATCAGGCATAGATACCTGGATCAGCGACCTTCACTCCAACTGCGGCATTCAGGATTTCCGGTACAGCTTCGACGACCGGCGGGCGGTGCTGCGCATTACGGACATAGAATACCGGGTCGCGGTCAGGCTGGCCTACGCCTACCGGCACGGGAATGTCACACTGACCGCGCGAGAGCAGGCTACGCTGCAGAAGGCGGCCAGCATCGTCCAGGCCGCCCCCGCCGGGATCCTCGAGCGGGAAAGATACCTGCATGACACGCTCTGTTCGCTGGTCACCTATTATACCGACAATGAAGCCTACGATGAAAAAGACCAGGCGGTCGGCGCGCTGCTGAACGGCATGGCCGATTGTGATGGGTATTCGGAGGCCTTCTACCTGCTGTGCCAGATGGCGGGCATCCCGGCGCGTTTCCAGCACGGGGACACCTATGATAAGACGGATCGCGCCGATGTGACGCACATGTGGAACCTGGTGCAGATCAACGGCGCCTGGCTGATGGTGGACGTCACCTGGGACGACGCGGACAGCGCCGGGACCAACTATTACCTGTATTACAACATCGGTTCTCTCCGCGCCGGGGATACCCACATCTGGAACGGGGACGTGCTGACCGTTTCCTGGGCGCCGGAGGGCGGGAACGCTTTCCGTCCCGCGGCGCTCGCAGAGCAGCACGCCGCCAGCGAGGCCCAGGCGGAGGCGATCATCCGCGACGCGTTCATCCAGCGCCACGCGGACAGCGTCGCCTTCACTTACGATGCGGCGCTGGCGATCGGCCAGGATAAAGACGATCCTCGCCTGGGAAGTTGGGTCTATCCGACCGGCGTCCTTCGCTTTTCCTGGAAAACGGGAGGCCACAGCGTCGCGATCATTCCCACCGAATGGGATACGGAATACAGGATCGTATCCAATGACGAAGAAGCGCTCAGCTACGTGCAGTACGTGAATCAGGCCGGCCTGCGGACGTTCTCCATCTATTTTGCGGGCGATTACGGCCGGCAGCTGTTTGCCGACAACCTGGCGGCGTTCCGCCGTCTCGAGGGCGAATTCGGGCTGGAAAACACCGAATTCCACTATTCGACGGAAGCGCAGCGTATCACCTATTCCAACGCTTCGTTCATCACCTATTTCCGCGTCTGCCGCAGCGACCAGGAGATCCGGGCTTGGATCAGCGAGCTCGCGGACCGGGGCGTCACGAATTTTGCCCTGTGCGTGCCGGGCAGCTACGGCGAAGCGCTGTTCGCGAACAAACTGAGCGGACTCTCCGCAGTGCTTGCCGGTACACGACTAGCCAGCAACCCGCGCCTGTCCTATTACACTGAAACGCAGGTCGTCAGGGTGCGCGACGCGCAGTACTGGTCCGCACTGGTGACGCTGCCGCGCTACGATATGGACCGCGTGCTGCGGCAACAGCTGCAGGCGCGTCCCGACGCGCTGGCCGTGGTGACCGACGGCACTTTTTCGTGGAACGAAAACGCCCTGCAGCAGCTCGGCGTTTCCGCGCACTGCCAGGGCGTCGATACATACAGCTATATCGTGGACGGCAGCCGGGTCGAGCTGCACAACATCCGGTATGTATCCGTTCCGTACGGGCTGGTGGATACCGAGGAGGAGCTGCTGGAGTACCTGCGGGAATGCAGGGCCAGCGGCCGCACATCGTTCCGCCTGTACTGCGGGCAGACGCTGTACGAAGTCATGTCCGCCAACAATTTCAAGCGCTTCCTGAGCGTCACATCCAAGATTCTGAAGAACGCCAAAGATCTCCGGTATATCGGCGATTACTGCATGATCAGCATGGACAACGCAAAATACGTGCGCTGACCGCCGGCCGTGGACTCAGCCGCGGCGCGCGGTCAGCTTCCGTCTGATAAACTGATAGCCCTTCACCGGCCAGTTGGGCGGCTCCAGGTTCAGGTAAGGCAGCTCGCGGTACGGCAAGCCTTCCTTTTCCAGCCAGACATCCAGCAGCCGCTCGCCCACAAACCCGAACACACGGCGGTCATTGTCCGAATACCCTGATATGTCCAGGCGTTCTTCCAGCGCGAACAGCAGGTCGAACAGCCATTCACAGTACCGGTCAGCCAGCGGGCGCTTCATCAGCATCATGTTGAAGCGGTGCCCGCTGGTTTTTTGCATGACGCGGTCATATGCCGCCAAATCGCCCGGATGGCGCGCCGCGATCAGCGCGCGCACCATATCCAGGTCCTTGGCGTGGTGCGCGTGCGCATACTGGCTGTAGTTGGTCTCGATCCAGTAATGCCGTTTCTTCGGCAGCCAGATATCCGCGCGCGCCAGGCATTCCGCCGCTTCCTTGCCCGTCAGGATCATGCTACGGTCAGGCCGGAGCCTGTGCTGATACAGAAAATGACGGCGGTAGTGCGCCAGCCCCAGCGCGTCCGCGTCCAGGTTCTTCCAGGCCCAGTACAGGCCGGTCAGCTCGCAGAATGTCGCGTTTTTGCCGGAGATATGGTTGCCGGTATCGTCCCGCGCGTCCAAAAACGGCGCGCGCCCCGCCGCGCCGACCTGCAGCGGCAAATACATCGGATCGTCCGGCATCCAGTAGGGCTTGTGCGCCGCCACGATCACCCTGATTTCCATCCTTCAACTCCTCACGCAGAGAAGCGTGTCAAATCCATTTGCTGTACGGGCAGCGCTGGCGCCGGTCGGCGGCGCGCAGCTCCACCAGGCACCCACAGCCCATGCAGGTGCCCCGGTCGAGCTGCTCGCAAGCCTTGCAGGCGGCCAGGCGGCGCCGGTACGTCTCGTCATCCGTTTTCCGGTCCGGCCGCAGCGTCGCAAGGACGGACGCCACATATTTGCGGTAATCCGCCGGAAACGCCTCCATCAGCAGGCAGCGCCGGCACGGCGT
This sequence comes from uncultured Clostridia bacterium, assembly GCA_946536315.1. Taxonomy (GTDB): domain Bacteria; phylum Bacillota; class Clostridia; order Christensenellales; family Aristaeellaceae; genus UBA4246. The sequence continues at coordinate 21,159 of CAMNEH010000016.1, read as the reverse complement.
GACAGGCTGATCAGTCATCCAGTGTGACCGCCAGATGCACCACGCTGACCGGCGGCAGCGTCACCGTCAGGCCGCGCTCCGTGGCCGTCCAGTCGCTGAAGTTCTTATCATGGACAGCATCCGGACAGTCAAACGTGTTGTGCGCGTCCATCGCGCCGTGCAGGATGCTGCCCCGCACCTCGCGGACACGGTATCCGCTCAGGTCGATAGCGAGCGGCTCGCTTTGATCCAGCCCGGGATGCGCGATCGTGATGTGGACCGTTCCCGCCTGATCGATCGAGGCGGACGCCTGCACCTCCGGCACGGCGGACGCGCTGTCGTTCCCCTGCACCTCGCTGAGCAGCAGCTCGTTTTCCTGATGGTCCATAAACAGCTTGAACACATAGTAGGTCGGCGTCAGCAGCATGCGCGGGCCTTCCGTCAGGATCATCGACTGCAGTACGTTGACCAGCTGGGCCAGGTTCGCCATATGCACGCGTTCGCAGTGCTGATTGAAAACGTTCAGCGTCAGCGCCGCCACCATCGCGTCGCGCATGGAGTTCTGCTGGTAGAGGAAGCCCGGGTTGGTGCCCGGCTCCACGTCGTACCAGGTGCCCCATTCGTCCACCACCAGTCCCACGCGTCGGTCAGGGTCATACTGGTCCATGATCGCGCCGTGAATGCGGATCAGCCGGTCCATGAACACGGCCTTGCTCAGCGTCTCATCGTAGTCCTCCCGCGTGAAGCCCAGCGCCTGGCCCTTGGCGGACCAGGTGTGCGGAACCGTATAGTAATGCAGCGAAAGCCCGTCCATATACCTGCCCGCGTTCTCCATCAGCGTTCTGGTCCAGGCATAGTTTTCATCGCTCGCGCCGCAGGCGATCCGGTAGATTTTCCGGTCGGGCCGGTACTGGCGCACATAGGTCTGATAACGGCGGTACTCGTTCGCGTAGTATTCTGGGGTCATATTTCCGCCGCAGCCCCAGTTTTCGTTGCCCACGCCGAAGAAGGGCACGTCCCACGCCGCCTCGTGGCCGTTCGCTTTTCTCAGCTCAGTCATGGGCGAGACCCCCTCAAAGGTCATGTATTCGACCCATTCGCTCATTTCGCGAACAGAGCCGGAACCGACGTTGCCGTTGACATACGGCGCGCAGCCCAGTTGCGAGCACAGCTCCATGAATTCATGGGTTCCGAAGCTGTTGTCCTCGGTGACACCGCCCCAATGCGTATTCACCATTTTTTTGCGTCCGGCCTTCGGTCCAATGCCATCCATCCAGTGGTATTCGTCGGCAAAGCATCCGCCCGGCCAGCGCAGGACGGGAATGTGTACCGCGCGCAGCGCGTTCACAACGTCTGTGCGCATACCGTTCACGTTCGGGATGTCGCTGTTTTCCCCCACATACAGGCCGCCGTAAATACAGCGCCCCAGATGCTCGGAAAAATGGCCCTGGATCGTCTTGCGGATGTGTCCGCGGGTCATGGCCGGATGGATGTACAGTGTCTTCATCGTCTGTGCTCCTTTCAATCGTCTGATTTATCGGATCCGCTGTCCCCTGCGGTAAATGGCCAGGATATTCAAATCCCGGTCCGCGATCAGGAGGCTGGCATACGCGCCGGGCGTCAGCTGTCCGTAGTCGTCCAGCGCGCCGAGAGCCCTCGCGGGGTTTTCACTGGCGGCGCGGACCGCGTCCTCCAGCGGAATGCCCATGCGCAGCACTGCTTCCCTGAGGCACTCGTACAGGTTGGTCACGCTTCCGGCAATCGTATCCGGATGGGCCTTGAGCGTCGCGCGCTTCCCGCGGACCATCACGGGTTGTCCGCCCAGCGTGTATTCGCCGTCTGGCAGGCCGCAGGCGCGCATACTGTCCGAAATCATCACGACGCGCTCAGGTCCAAACATGCGGAACAGCAGCCGCACCATTGCCGGATGGATGTGCACGCCGTCGGCGATGATTTCGGCCATCGCGCCGTGCTCCACTGCCGCCGGGATCGGCCCCGGTGCGCGGTGGGCCATGGAAGGCATCGCGTTATACGTGTGCGTCAGCTGGCTCGCGCCGGCCAGAAAGGCCTCGCACGCGGTATCATAGTCTGTGACGGTATGGGCCAGCGACACCCGGACCCGGTCCGACACGCGGCGGATAAAGTCCAGGTTCCCCGGTACCTCCGGCGCCACGTCCACCAGTCTGATCAGGCCTCCTGCGCACCCCTGCAGGCGTCCGAGCATGGCCTCATCGGCGGGGATCACATACTGCGGGTCCTGCGCGCCGGCCTTTCCCGGATTCAGGAACGGGCCCTCCATATTGATGCCGATCAGGTCCGCGCCGCGCGTATTCCGGTGCGCGGCGGCGACGCGCATGACCTCGGAGAGCACGCTCTCCGGATAGGTCATGGTCGCGGGACAAATTGCCAGCACGCCCTGCTGCGCCTCATAATCGGCCATGGCCTGCAGGCCTTCGGCGTCCGCGTCACAAAGGTCGTGTCCGACGGCGCCGTGGAAATGCAGATCGATCAGTCCTGGCAGCGCGTACGCGCCGCGCCAGTCGACCGCCTCCTCATCCGGACGTTCTGAGGGCCGTGCCAGGCGCTCGCCGTCCAGTGTCAGACTGCCCGGATGAAAGCGGTGATCCGGTCCGTACACCAGAAGATTTGTCAATACCATTGCTTCCCATCCCCTTACGCCACCGGAAAATCGAAATACCGCTTCGGGAACGGTTCGTCCTTCAGCGTGTAATGCCACCATTCCGCACTGTAGGGCGAAAAACCCGCGCCAAGCATCAGTCTGCACAGCAAGGCACGATTCTCTGTCTGCCGTTGGGTCAGCCCTTCGGCGCCGTGCGCGGCGACAGGCCCGAAGCGGTCAAAGTCGGTGCCCGTATCCAGCAGGCATCCGTCCCGGACCGACATCAGCGTCAGATCGACGGTACTGCCGCGCGAATGCGAGGATCGCGCGGCGATATACCCCTCGGCAAGGAGGCTGGACTTGTCGGCAAACTCCGGATAGTAGGCTTCCCGCGTGCGCGTATCCGCCGCGTCCTGCGCCCAGCGGAGAAAATGCCGCACCGCGCGTTCCGGCCGGTACGCGTCAAAGATCACCAGGCGGTAGCCATCCGCCCCGGCGGCCAGCGCCGCCAGGTGCAGCGCCTGCGCCGCCTGACGCGTCAGGATCGCGCGCGGCGCCTCATATCCGTCGATCTTCGCGCCGACAAAATTCCGCTCGGTCGCGTAGCGCATTTCCTCGACAATATCCGGAACCACATCCCGGACGTAAACGAACCCTTCAGGCAATCCCGGATTAGACATGTTTTCCCTCAATAAATCGTCCACCGCAGCGTCTGCGGGCTTCCCAGCACATAGTACGTGCACACGGCGTCGCGCGCCGAGGGGGCATCTTCATTCGTCAGCAGTCTCACGGACACAGTGCTTTCCCTGCCCGGGCCGATGGTCACATAAGCCGGCTCCTGAAACGCGGCCACATCGTCCGCGCCGGATACGAGCTGAATCTCAACCATTTCCGCCGGAAACAGCCCATTGTTGCGCAGCGTCACGGTATAGACCGTGAAATCCGCGTTCGTTCCCGACTCCGCCTCATACACATACCCGACAAACTGCCGCTTCGACAGCGCATCCTGCCAGGCCTCCCGCATGGCGGCGGTGTCCTCCGCCGCAGGCCTTGCGACCTGCCGGTACGTCACGGCCAGCTCGCGGTGGGTCATTTGCCAGAATGCGAGCAGCGCCAGCACGCCAGCCAGCGCACAAAGGAAGAGCGCTGTTTTTTTCATTGCTGACCGATCGAATTCGCCAGCAGGATGTCGTTCATCTGCTGGAGCATCTGTGTGTCGATCAGGCGGAACTTGAATTCCACGCGGCGTGACGCCTCCGGGTTTTCGGTGCCGTCCGCGTTGTATACCAGGTCAGACATGCTTCTCCCCGTCGCGGTCATGATTTTCTGCAGCTTCTGCTTCATGCTGTTGGACAGCCCGTTCATCTCCAGGCAGTAGTTGGCCACCGCCAGCGCCCGCTCCTGGGAAAGCTTTAGGTTGCTCAGGTAGCTGCCCGTCGAGTCCGTATGCCCTTCGATGATGATTTCGGCCACATATTCCTTATAGTCGTCCTGCATCAGCACGCTCAGGTAGACGGGCAGGAAGCGGTTCAGCAGCTCAAGGCCCTCCTGCTTGATCACGTATTTTCCCGTATCGAAAAAGACATAGCTCTTCAGCTTGATGTCGCCCGTTTTCTGATCGATCGTCGCGTCGATATTGTTGTATGCCAGCGCGTTGGACAGATCGCTGATGATTTTCGGCCGGATGCCGACCAGGGCCTCGATCTTCAGCTGTGTCGCGTTCAGGTTCTCCTGAAGTTCAGCCACCTGCTGCTCGCGCTGCAGCAGGATGATCTGAGAATTGGCCAGGTCCTGCTCTGCCAGCGCCAGGCTCTCCTGCGATTCCTTGAGTTCCTCCTCCTTACTCAGAAGAATGATCCTCGCGGACTGCAGTTCCTCCTCCTGACTCTGCAGCTGGATCCGGAAGGCTTCGTTGTTCTTTCTTTCGTTTTCCGCCTCAGTCTGTGCGATGCTGAGCGCCACCTGCTGCGCCTCGATTTCGCGGGTCTTCTCGTCCAGGATCTTATAGTACTGGTATACGCTGTACACCACCGCGAGCACAAACACCAGCAGCATGGAAGCCATCATGTCCGAGTAGGAAATCCAGTGCGCGCCTGCGTCCGTTCCGCGCGGCCGCCTCGCGCTGTAACCGCGGCCGGTCATCAGGCGACCCCGTTCTGGCCGGCCGTCAGGACGGCTTCAATGCCGGAGGCGGTCTGGCTGAGATCGCTCAGGTCAGCGATCACCCGCGCGTCGGAGGCGGAAACCCCTTGCGCGTTGAGCGCTTCGCCGCGCTCGGACATGACCTGGGTCAAGCGGTTCATGCTGTCGTTCAGGTTTTTCAGCGCTTCGCTGAAGCTGACGGTCACATTTTCCACCAGCTTCGCATAGTTCGTCTGCAGCAGCTTGGCGGAGGCCGCCATCTGACTGGCCACGGTTTCCGCGCCGCGTTCCTGCATATCCGAGCGATCAACGATCGTTTGCATGGTCTGCTTGCTGCGCAGCTGATACTCCTGCAGCGCGGCCTGAATGGCCTCCTGCTGCTCCTGAATCTGGGCCAGGTTGTCGCTCTGCATCCTCGCCGCCCGGCCCATCTGGCCGATGACCTCGGTCGCGGTGCGCGTGAACGCGTCTTCCTGCGCCAGGCCGTCGCTCATCTTGGCAACGTACTGTTCAAACCGGCCGACGATTTCCAGGGTAATTTTCTGCACCTGCTCAAACTCGTGAATAATGCTGTCTGCGGTCGCCATGGACCGGTCCACAGCGTCATAGCTCGCCTTCTGTGAGCGGTTGATTTCGTTCAGCGTCTTGCCAAGCTGCATGAACTGTCCGCCCAGCTGCTGGTTCATGTTTTCGAGGAAGCGCCGCGTGATCATGTTCAGACTTTCCAGCTGGGTCTGGGTCTGGCCGGCGATGAAGGCGTTCATCTGCTGCGCGATCGGCGTGAAGCTCTGCTCCACCGCGCCGGAAAGCCGATCCGCCATCGCGTTGGACATATCGTTGACCACGTGCCGCAGGTAAAGAGACTGGTCCTCCCGCTGGCAGATCGCGCGGGTTTCAGCCGTCAGCGGCGTCTGCATCACGACGTCAGAAAACGTGTCCTGGAAGTCGGTCAGCGCGTTCTGGGCCGTCCCCATCGTAGACCGGTTCAGCAGCTGGAACAGCAGCGAGCAGCCCACGCCCGCGATAGAAGTGGAAAACGCGAAGGACATGCCGCCGATCATCGTCGGGATTGACTCCATCGTCTTGGCCGCGTCCGAAACATCGAGCCCGCCCAGGCCGCGCATCAGGCCCAGGAAGGTGCCCAGAATGCCCAGAGACGTCAGCAGGCCGGGGATCATTTCGCTGAGCGGAATGTTCCCGATTTCGTAAATCGCAGTATCATCGTTAATGTATTCCCGCACGTCGCAGGTCATGCCCCTGGCGTCCAGCTGCTGCGCGTTCTGCAGGAAGCGCCGCCAGGCGTTGGCCATACCGCGCCCCATGAACAGCTCGTTTTCCCAGATCGGGCCAGCGTTATCCCGCGCCGGATTGCGGTTGAGCACGCGCACGGCACGCTTCAGGCAGCGGATCGACTGTCTGAGCGGCATGACGCACTTGAAGATGCCCAGCAGCGTCACCAGGCCAATCGCCGTGTATATGATAATATCCACTATATTGCCCGAAAGGCTCTGCAAAACCTTCTGTACCATTTCCATCCCGGCTACCGTCCTTTCTGAACATGGATGTAGACAGGGATATTGTACTTGTTTTTTCGCAAAAATGCAACACAATTGTTACATAATTAAAAATTTCGTAATAATTTGTGCGGAATTCTATGGTACAATGAGCATATCAAATCAGATTCAAGGAGGCGCTGCGCATGAAACACGCGGCCATATTGGCAGTATGCATCCTGTGGCTGTTCTGTTGGACCGTTCCGCGCGCGGAGGAGGCTGCCGCCCCGGCGGACAGCGATCAGTGGGCGATCGTTCAGGCGGTGCTGGCCGGAGACGAAAGCGTCCCTGCAGAGGACGCGCTGCAGGCCATCGACTGGCTGCGCGGCCGTGCCGAGGTGTCTCCTGACGCGCTTGAGGCGCTGAAGGATCTTCCCCGTCCCGTCGAGCTGGCAGACAAAGAAATTGCATACATCCTCAACATCCGCTCCAACCGCTTTCACCGGCCGGGATGCGTCGGCGTCCGGGATATGGCAGAAAAAAATCGCGTGGACTATTACGGCGCACGCGATTTGCTGCTGCTGACCGGATTTCGCCCCTGTCAGATCTGCAAGCCCTGAGAGACTGTCGGCCAGCCGGACGATCAAGTGAGGGTATTCTGACATGCCGCCAGATCAGCCGGCGGAGTCAACGGAATCCTGCTGCCGTTTCCAGGCCCTGAACGCGTCGATGGCGTAATAGACGAGCGCGCACAGCGTCAGCGCCACCGCGGCCCACAGCAGCCACAGGTATACCGGCGCCCCGATGCGGTCGAAATACTGATAGAAGAACGTGCAGATCAGCGAGCACACCATCAGGAACTGCGCCGCCTTCCCGATCACCTTGCTGTATACCACGATGCCCTTGCGATACATGAACAGGCCGCCCAGCACCATCAGACCTTCCTTGATCAGCACGATCACGAACGGCCAGACCGGCAGAATGGCTTCGCGTCCCCCCATCGGGAGAACGAACGAGAGCATAACGGACAGCACCATCAGCTTATCCGCCAGCGGGTCCATCAGCTTGCCGAAATTGGTGATCTGATGGTATTTCCTCGCGATGTAGCCGTCCGCCAAATCGGTGAGCGACGCGGCGACATAAACGCCCAGCGCGGGCATCATCCTGTTTTGATACATCATCAGCCAATAAACCGGCAACAGCGCCATGCGCAGCATCGTCAGCACATTAGGAACCGTCCAGATCCTTTTTTCCATCGGTATATCGGAACGCATTTTCAAACAGGCTCCTTTACGGCGGAGGCTTTTTCCTCCGCTTTTTCAAGTGTTTCAAGCTTCTTCAAAACGCCGCGCATGATCAGCATGGCGAGGATGAAGGCCAGCACGTCCGCTGCCGGCTGCGCCGCCTGAAGCCCCGGAATGCCGAAAATGGCAGGCAGGATCAGCACGGCCGGGATCAGGAAGATGCCCTGGCGCGCGCTGGATATGATCGTGGAGCTGAAGCCATAGCCGATCGACTGGGTGCACATATTGGCCATCACGTAGAAGCCCCACAGCGGCAGCGTCACCAACTGCATGCGCAGCGCGCCGGTGCCGATGCTGACCACCAGCGGGTCCTCTCCGCGGAAAACGCGGATGATCTGCTCGCTGAGTAGCATGGCCACCGCCGCCAGGACGAGCAGGACGATGGTGGCAACCTTACCGCAGTACCAGTACGCCTGCCGAACGCGGCCATATCGCCTCGCGCCGAAGCAATACGCGGCCACCGGCTGAAAGCCCTGTCCGAAGCCGATGACCGCGCTGTTGATGAACAGCACAAACCGGTTGGAGATCGACATGGCGGCAATAGCGGCGCTGGTCACCTGCGGGTCCGCGGAAATACCGCCGGCCACGCGGTTCAAAAACACCGTCGCGATCGCCGCGATGCCCTGCCGGCCCAGCGAGGGCAGGCCCGTGTAGAGGATCCGCCCGACCATTTTGGCGGTGGGACGGAAGTTGCCTAAGCGGTAATGCAGGATGCCGCGCTGCGTATTGGCGATGATCAGCAGGATCAGGAACGACACCAGCTGGCTGCAGGCGGTCGCCAGCGCAGCGCCGGCCGTGCCCAGATGACACGTAAAAATCAGCAGCGGATCCAGCGCGATGTTCAGCAGGCCCCCGGCAGTGATGCCAAACATGGCGTACAGCGCCATGCCCTGAAAGCGAAGATGGTTATTGATCACAAACGAGCCCATCATGAACGGCGCCGCCAGGAAGATGTATCTGGCATACGCGATCGCGTCGGGCACGATTTCATTGGTGGCACCCAGCAGACGCACGAGCGTCTCTGTGCCCAGGCTGCCCAGCCCGGCCAGCAGCGCGCCCAGCCCGACTGCCGAAAAGAAGCCCACGGAAACCAGACGCTGCGCCATCGTCTCGTCGCCGGCCCCCAGCGACTGGCTGACATTCGCGCCGCTGCCCATGCCCAGTGTGAACGCCAGCGCCTGGATCAGGGCCATGGCCGGAAACACGACGCCCACCGCACCGGAGGCCTCCGTGCTGATCCGGGAGACGAAGTACGTATCTGCCATATTATACACGGCCGTGATCAGCATGGAAATGATCGTGGGGATCGCCAGCCTCGGAATCACGCGATTCAGAGGCTGGTTCAGCATCATCTCACCCCGGTTCGACACGTCTGGCTTTTTCATGATCAGAATTCAGCGTTTCCGGTGGTACGCGGGAAGGGGAGCACGTCCCGGATGTTCTGGATGCCGGTCAGGTACATGACCATGCGTTCGAAGCCAAGGCCAAAGCCGGCGTGCGGGTTGGTGCCATAGCGGCGCAGCGCGATGTACCAGTCATAGGTAGCTTCGTCCATGCCCAGCTCACGCATGCGCCCGGTCAGCACGTCCAGACGCTCCTCGCGCTGGCTGCCGCCCACCAGCTCACCGATGCCGGGCACCAGGATATCCACCGCGGCCACGGTCTTCCCGTCCGGATTCAGACGCATATAGAACGCCTTGATGTCCTTGGGATAGTTATATACGCAGACCGGACGGCCGAAATGCTTTTCCGCAAGGTAACGCTCGTGCTCGGTCTGCAGGTCCATGCCCCACTTGACCGGGTACTCGAAGGCATGGTCCGCCTTGGCGAGAATCTCGATCGCGTCGGTATAGGTCACGCGCGCGAACTCGCTGTCCGCGACATGACGGAGGCGCTCCAGCAGACCCTTGTCGACAAAGCTGTTGAGGAATTCCAGCTCCTCCGGCGCTTTTTCCAGGATGTCGCGGATAATGTAGCGGATCATCTCTTCCGCCAGCGCCATGTCGTCAAACAGGTCCGCAAACGCGATTTCGGGCTCGATCATCCAGAACTCCGCCGCATGGCGCTGGGTATAGCTCTTTTCAGCACGGAAGGTCGGACCGAAAGTATACACGTTCCTGAACGCCATGCAGAACGCCTCCACGTTCAACTGACCGGATACGGTCAGGTTCGTGGATTTGCCAAAGAAGTCCTGAGAATAATCCACCTGCCCATCCGGCGTCATGGGCGGATGCGCGAGATCGAGCGTCGTCACGCGGAACATTTCTCCCGCGCCTTCAGCGTCGCTGGTCGTGATCAGCGGCGTGTGCACATACACGAAGCCCTTTTCGGCAAAAAAACGGTGAATGGCCTGCGCCGCCAGAGACCGGATGCGGAAGACCGCGTAGAAGGTATTCGTGCGCGGACGCAGATGCGCCTGGGTGCGAAGGTACTCAAAGCTGTGGCGCTTTTTCTGCAGAGGATAATCCGCCTCGCACAGGCCGATCACCGTCACATGCGAAGCGTGAAGCTCAAACGGCTGCTTCCTTTCCGGCGTGAGCGTCAGCGTGCCCTCCACCTCGATGGCGCTGCCGGTGGTGATTTTGACAATCTCAGCGAATTCAGGCAGGGTATCGTCACACACCACCTGCAGATTCTTAAAAAACGTACCGTCGTTCAGCTCGATGAACGCAAACGTTTTGCCGTCGCGCACAGTCCGGACCCATCCGGAAACGCGCACCGCGCAGCCGTCCGCCGGCGTCTGCCGGTACAGGCTCTTGATGGACATCACTTCACTCATGGCGTCAATCCCCCTCATGATATAGTTTGCCCAGCATCGCTGCGCCGATGATGCCGGCGTCGTTGCCCAGGCTGGCCAGCCGTATTTCCGCAAACGGCAGTTCTTTATACAGCACATAGCGAATCACTTTTTGCCTGACGTGCTCCAGCAGGAACTCGCCCGCATGGCTGACGCCGCCCCCCAGCACAATCATGTCAGGGTCCAGGAGGCAGATGATATTGTTGATAGTGATCGCCAGATAATCGCAGTAGCGGTCGAACACGCGGAACGCGGCCGCGTCGCCGGCCTTCGCGGCGTCGAAGACCGTTTTCGCGTTGATGCGGTCGATATCCCCGCCGGCCAGCTTCATCATCATGCTGTCGCCGAAGGCCATGCACTCCTGCCGCGCCATCCGGATGATCGCGTTGGCGCTGGTATAGCGCTCGGCGCAGCCGTTGTTGCCGCAGGTGCAAGGGACGCCCTCCAGCGCGATGGTCATGTGTCCCAGCTCACTGCCGACGCCGTGGCGCCCGGACCAGGGTTTGCCGTCGATCACGATGCCGCCCCCTGTACCTGTCCCCAGCGTCAGGAAGACCGAGCAGGGATAGCCCCTGGACACGCCCGCGATGCTTTCGGCATAGCCGGCGACGGTCGCGTCGTTGTCGATAATCACCGGTTTATCGATGTACTTGCGGAACTCCTCGCGCAGCGGGATGTCCTTCCAGCCCAGGTTGGGGCAAAAGATGACCGTGCCATCCTCCCGCCGCGCCAGGCCGGGGATGCCGATGCCGATGGCCCGGACCTCGTCCTGGGAGATACCGATGTGGTTCATGGACATTGTGACGCACCCGGCCATGTCTTTGACAATGTCCCGGTACGGACGCTGCGCCTGCGTTTTGGCGTAAGCCTGCGCCAGAATACGGCCGGATTCGTCGACGACGCCCGCCTTGATATTTGTTCCGCCAAGGTCGATGCCAATGTAATACATGTGTATCCTCCCCTCAATACGTTGATTGATTATTGGCGCTTGGCCATATCCTTGAGCCGGCGGTCCAGTTCGCCGGCAGCGGAATAACCCAGCCGCTTCAGGCCCTGATTGCGGGCAGCCACCTCGATGACCACGGCCAGGTTGCGCCCCGGCCGTACCGGCAGGACAATCTCGGGCACGCTGACGCCCATGATGTCTGTATAGGAATCCGTCAGGCCCAGGCGGTCATAGGTTTTGCTTTCCTTCCACAGCTCCAGATGAATGACCAGGTCGATGGCTTTGTCGGACAGGACCGCGCCGATGCCATACATCCGGCGGATATCGATGATGCCAATGCCGCGAATCTCCATAAAATGGCGGATCGCCTCCGGGCTTTCACCGATCAGTGTGTTCTCATTGACTTTTTTGATATCCACCACATCGTCCGCCACCAGCTGATGTCCGCGCTTCACCAGTTCCAGCGCGGCTTCGCTTTTGCCCACGCCGCTTTCTCCGGTCAGGAGCACGCCCAGCCCGTACACATCCAGCAGCACGCCGTGCATGGTGGAATGCGGCGCCAGCGCGATGCTCAGGTAGCTGATCGCGTTGACAAAAAAGCGCGTCGTGACCCAGTCTGTGCCGTAAATGGGAATGTCCCGTTCCCTGGCAAGGTCCAGCATTTCCTTGGGCGGCTGCATGCCACGGCAGATGACAACGCACGGGATCGGATATGAAAAGAACTCCTCGAGGCGTCTGCGCCGCTCCGCGTCGTCCAGACTGTCCAGATAGGCCATTTCAACCTTGCCGATGACCTGAGGGCGCTCATAGGCGAAATATTCATAATACCCGGTAAACTGGATGCCCGGGCGGTTCAGCTCGGCAGACTTGATGTTGATATGCTCCTGCGTTGAAGATGAAATCACCTTCAGGGACAGCTTTTCCACAAAATCGTTGACCGATACCATATTTTCTCCCCTATTCCTGTCCATCAGCGGGAATGAACGGCTGCAGCGCGCCGACGTTTTCAATATAGTCTGCCAGCAGATACGGCGGCTTCGTGTCATACTGCATCTGCCGGATGGCGCGCTGCGCGTCCTGCCCGGTGACGGGGTACGGCTGGAAATAGTTGATCTCCGAGTGCTCCGAAAGCCTGCACGGGATCAGGTTGACCCGTGTGCCCAGGAAGCGCGCGTTTTCGTCGAAGGACAGGGCCAGCTGCATGATCACCGTATATTTGGCCCGTAGATTGAAATTCCCGGCAAACACGAAATTGCCCAGAGAATAGTACACGGGGACACCGTCCAGGATCTCGTATCCCTGGAGCACATGCGGATGATGCCCGATGACGACGTCCGCGCCCCATCCGATCATGCGGCGCGCCATTTTGGTCTGATTGTCGTCATGCCGCTTATCGTACTCCACCCCGGCGTGAATGACCGCGATGATCACCTGACAGCCCTGCGCGCGCAGATCATCGAACATTTGCTGCATTTCCTCAGTATGCTGCCAGTAATACGCGACGTGCGAGCCGACCAGGCCCACCCTGACCCCGTCCTGCTCATAGATAAAGCTCTGTCCGCCGTAATCGGTGCTGCCAAACCAGCTGACCGGGCTGCTGTTCAGCACCCGCACGGTGGATTCGAACCCGGGCTGCCCGTAATCGCCGATATGGTTGTTCGCGACGGTCACGGCTTCCACGCCGCCCTCCGTCAGAATGTTCACAAACGATTCATACGCGCGGAAATTATAGGCCTTTTTGGTGTTCTTGTCCAAGCCGTCCGACGTGTCCGCGAGGACGCACTCCAGGTTGGCAACGGTCAGGTCATCCATGGCCAGGATATCGCGCACGCGGGAAAACGGGTACCCGAACCCGTATTCCTGAATATAATAATCGAGCGATTTTTTCTTCCCGTGATCGATCTCGTTGCACCCGAGCGTACAGTCGCCCAGAAAGGAAAAGAGGATTTTGGTAGCTTCTCCCTTCTCCTGCGGAAAAGCGTCGCGGCCCAGCGGGTAATCGGACGCGTCATTCACGGCAGGGACGGGCGGCGTTCCTGTAGCGGCAGGCGTTTCCGCAGGCGGAGGCGTGGCCGCGGCAGGGCCGAAGTAAAACGGCTCCGCCGAGGAGACACAGCACAGGACGGCCGTCCACAGCGCCAGGACGCACAGCAGTTTCCGCATACGACACCCCCCTTCCCCGTTCATGCCGTTCTATTCTACCCGTTATTCCTCTTTCTGTCAAATCAAGCGGCAAATTTGTCCGCGCCGGCTTTATGGTCTTGCTTTTTCAAAAAGTTACTAGTATAATGAACGCATCCGATGCACAAAAGGAGGAGCCGTGTTCGCCAACAAACGGGCGGAGATGAAATGACGGACCATCCGGAAGGCTGTCTGGATAATCAGGTTGAGCAGTCCATCCTGCTCAGAATCGCCGATACGGTCAACATCGACATCTGCGGCCATCAGGATCATATGATGGCGGGCAAACAATTCCAATCACAGTAGGAGGAAGCTTTCATGACTATTACGAAAACACAGGACGGCGACCAGCTGAACATCGCCCTGGAAGGGCGCCTGGACACGATGACCTCTCCCGAGCTGGAATCGGAACTGCACGCGTCCCTGGACGGCGTGAATCAGCTGACCCTGGACTTCAGCAAGCTTGATTATATTTCTTCCGCCGGGCTGCGCGTACTGCTTTCCGCCCACAAAGCGTTGAGCGGCAAGGGCGGCATGAAGGTGACGCACGTGAACGACATCGTGCAGGAGGTCTTCGATGTGACGGGCTTCGCGGATATCCTCGATATCGAGTGAAAGGGTCCTGCGCATGAAGTCAGATGTAATCGAAGTATCCAACCAGCAGGCACAGACCGACATCGCCCTCAGGCAGGTGGAAAAGGTGGTCGCCTATAAAGAGCTGTCAAAGAAAAGCGCACTGCATCTGCGGCTGCTGGCTGAAGAAATGATGGGCATGGTCCGTTCCATCACCGGGGAGACGCGCGGCACCTTCTGGATCGAGGACGAGGATGGGGTGTATCAGCTCCACCTGGTCGTCAATACGCCGATGACCTCCGGCAAGCGCGAAAAGCTGCTTTCCGCCGCTTCTTCGGGCAAAAACGAATCCGCCAAAGGCCTGATGGGACGCCTTCGCGACCTGTTTGACCGCAACGCGGACGCGGACATCGCCGCCTATACCAATCCGCTGTTTACACATGAAATGATGGAGTCCACCTCCTCGCTTTCCATGGACTGGGAATGGTCCATGCTGCGCTATGAAGACGCTTTGGCCCAGCGCGTGAAAAAACAGGAGAAGGACGCGATGGAAGCCTGGGACGAGCTGGAAAAATCCGTCGTCGCCCACGTAGCCGACGACGTCAAGGTCAGCATCAAGGGGCCGAGAGTGGAAATGACGATCTTCAAAAAGATGGCCGATTGAACCCCTTTCCCGCGCGGGCAAGGGCATGCGCCCTCCTCCGCGCGCATGCCGATCCTGCGGTTCCCATCAGCAACAATGCCCGGATTTGGCCGAAGCAGGCTTAAAACTGTCCGCGCTGCGCAACCTATCCTGGGAGTGAGTATCCTTCATGAAAGAAATCACTTTGGACGCCACAATTGAAAACATCGCCCAGGTCACTGCTTTCATTGACGAGGAATTGGAGAATCTGAACTGTTCCATGAAGGCAATGATGCAGATCGACGTCGCGATCGATGAAATTTTTGGCAATATCGCGCGCTATGCGTATACCCCGAACATCGGAAAGGCCACGGTCCAGCTGGACTTTGACGCCGAATCCCGCAACGTCACCATCACCTTTATCGATCAGGGCATCCCGCATAATCCGCTGAATTTTGCCGAGCCGGACGTAACCCTGTCCGCTGAGGAAAGGACCGTCGGCGGGCTGGGCATTTTCCTGGTGCGAAAGACGATGGATGACGTCCGTTATTCCGATGAGAACGGTATGAACCATTTCAGCATCATCAAAAAAATTTGAATCGTTCTCCGCATACAAACAGGCTGCCACAGCGTACGATGCTGCGGCAGCCTGTTTTGATGGCGGCAGATCAGGCGTTGCCCGCCTGTTCGACGACGATCTTCCCGCCTTCCACCTGCGTGACGCGGACTGACACGCCCTTATCGATGAACTGGCCTTCAGAAATCACATTGACACGCTCGCCGCGGATGAGCGCAAAGCCCGCGGGACGCAGCGCTGTTTCCGTCACGCCCTCATCCCCGGCGTTCACCGCGGCTTTGACCGCCGCGGCCTGCGGCGTCGTGTTGTCCTCCTGCTTCAGGAAGATTCTGGAGCGGCTCAGCCGCCCTTTCGAGGCGGAACGAAGCGAGACGACCACGCAGACGATGACCAGAATCAGCACCGCGATCATCATGAGCGAACCGACCATCGCGCCGTAATTGATCCAGGTGAACACGACCGCGCCGACGAGCAGCGTGAAGCCGGAAAGCCCGATGAAGCCGAAGCCCGGCATGAACATCTCGATGATGACCAGCGCCAGTCCGATGATCAGGCACAGCGCAATCGGCAGATTATTGATCACAAACTCCATATGACACCCTCCTTGATTCTCCGGCCGGAACCTCGGCCAGTTTTGCTTTGACCGCCAGCAGATCCTGCCACGCCTCGCGCTTCTTCTGTCCTGTTTCATCCCGCAGCAGCGCGGAAGGGTGATAGGTCGGCATCATCCATACGCCATTTTTGATGACAAACCGTCCCCGGTCGCGCGTGACCCTGAACGACTCTCCCAGCACCGCGCGTCCGGCCGTGGCGCCGAGCAGCAGGATGACCTGCGGGCGCACCAGCGCGAACTGCATACGCAGATAGCCCATACACGCGGCCATCTCGTCCGGCGTCGGCACGCGGTTGGCCGGCGGGCGGCACTTGACGACGTTGCAGATATATACCTCTTCCCGCGTCAGCTGTATGCTCGCCAGCATCTTCGTCAGCAGCTGGCCGGCCGGGCCAACGAACGCCAGGCCGCTTTTGTCCTCTTCGTAGCCCGGGCCTTCGCCGATCAGCATCAGCCGTGCCTTGGCGTTGCCCTGGCCTGGCACCTTGTGGTGAATCTGCCGGCACAGCTCACAGCGCTGGCATTGGGCGACCGCTTCGTTGAGCGAATCCCAGCTGACCTTCATCGCAGGCCTCCGAACATCGTACTCAGGAATGCCGCGACACTCTGCCGCACAAACCCATACATGCCAAAGAGCAGCGCCAGCAGCGCGAAGACCGCGACCACACCGATCAGCCACGCATAGAAATCCCCCACGCGGCTCACATTGCGCCAGAAGCGCTGGCGTTCGCGGCGCTGCTGTCTTTCCTCCTCAGCAAACGGATCCGTCCATTCGCTGTTCATCCGGTCCTCCTGATCAAACATAGTCCATCCACGCGACCGCCTCGTCGTCCCGGCCGGTCAGGCTTCCCTCCTCGCACAGGCCAGCGAACTGCTGTTGTCTGAGCGCCTCATACAGCACGATCGCGACGGCGTTGCTCAGATTCAGCGACCGCGCCTCCGCCCGCATGGGGATACGGATACAGCGGTCATAGACGCGGGACAAAAGGGACTCCGGCAGCCCCGCGGTTTCGCGGCCAAACACCAGCGTGTCCTCCGGCGCATACCTCACCTGGGCGTACGACCGCGGCGCTTTGGTCGTGGCAAAGTGATAGGCCGTATCCGGAAACATGCGCATGTAAGCCTCAAAGGACGGCAGCACCTGCAGCCGCACCAGGTGAAAGTAATCGAGTCCGGCGCGCTTCAGGTATTTGTCTGCCAGCTGGAAGCCGAGCGGCTCGATCAGGAACAGGTCTGTGCCGGTGGCCGCGCAGGTTCTGGCGATGTTGCCTGTGTTCTGGGGTATTTCCGGCTCATACAGTACGACGTTCATGCATCCTCCCGCGTGAGTGCCGCATACAGTCCTGTCAGCTGGATATCCTCCAGCGCGTGGGTCAGCGGTCCATCCAGGAACCCATCCTCACGCAGATCGCGTCCCCAGATATCCGTATCCGCCAGGACGGCGTAGCACAGCGACGCCGCGTCCATATCCCAGCTGAGCCTTGAAAATGAACGAAGGGCCTTTTCGTCACGGGTCAGCCGCACGTTTTTCATGCGTTCCTGGGGCAGGCAATACCCATCATCCGTCCGCCTCACGCCCGTAAACAGCATGATCAGCGCGGCGAACGCCTGAATCATGCGCGGCGTTTGTGCTGACATCAGTGGCAGGATGTGCAGGGACCAGGCGTCGATCAGTCCGTCCGCCAAGGCGCTCAGGGCGAGGGAAGCGGGCTTGAAGGAAAGATACCGGCACGCCTGAATGACCGCCTCGTCTCTTCCGTCCGGGGACATCGCGGGCATGATCTCCTGCTGCAGCATCCGGCCAAACCACGGGCGCAGCATTTCATGGCCCATGCAGTCCGCCACGGTATCAAGGTCCAGCAGGATCCCCGCAGGTGTCAGCAGGCATTCCGCTCTCGCCTTCAGCAGCACCTGTGCGCTGACCACGGAAAATTCACGCATTCCATTCCTCCCACACCGATATCATATCATAAGATAGGCATTCACGTCAAACGGCTCCGCTAAAGCGTCCGCCCGCAGATACAGCGGGTGATGCGGGTCCCCCGCCCGACTGCGCGGGCCGTAGGTCACCCACGTGGCCGCGCGCGTCTCCGCGATCTGAGCCAGCCCACGCAGCAGGTCTTTCAGATAAGGCCGTTTCCGGATCATCGTTCCCCAAGCGGCCCAGATGACAGGCGTCTCTGACAGGCTGAGCGCGTAATCCATCGCGTCCAGGTTCCCCTGGCGCAGCGTTTCCGGATACCGCCAGGTCATGTCGTTGGGGTCAGTGGCGCGCTGCGCGCACAGGTTCAGCATCAGAAAGCTGTCGTAGCCGTTGCGCCGGGCGATGCGCTGGACGCTCTGCAGCGTGGGATCCAGGCGGTCCGGCCGGGCTGTGGAGGGATTGATGCCGACGCAGATCAGCGGCTTGTGGCCGCGCGTGCCCAAAATATAGCGGTATTCCGTATACACGGGCGGGACATAGAGCCATTGGCGCACGTCATACTCCGGCTGCGGGCTCATGGCCTGGCCGAGCGCCTCACTGAACGGCAGCAGGACCATGTCGGCCACATCGGCCGCGGGCACGTGCCGCCTGATCGTTTCCCCCATCTCTCCGCATCCTTTCCGCCGCCGTTCATGGTCGCTGTCAACAGCCATCATTGATTATAGTTCTTTCCAACGCTGATGTAAAGGACCGATTCACGCCGCAGCGCTAATGCTGAGCCCGCGGCTGAAACGGGAGCCCGAGGAATTCCGCCATGGTCCCGGCCAGCGCGTCCGCGCGCGCGGCGGCGCCGCTTTCGGCGAATACACGGATCCGCGGCTCCGTACCCGAAAAGCGCGCGATCACCCAGTCGTCGTTGTCAAAGTACACCTTGCACCCATCCTCATAGTTCACCCGGCTGATCGCCTGTCCGAATTCAGGCAGACACTTTTCCCGCATCATCCGCCGGTCGATCTCCGCCCGCTGCGCGGGCGTGACCGCCCAGTCGTATTCGGCCGAATGGCGTTCGCCATACTTGCGCTCCACTTCCTCCAGGAGGGCGGAGAGCGGCCTGCCGGTCACGCAGATCATTTCAACCAGCAGCGACGCCGCGTACAGGCCGTCCTTGCCGTGAATGTGGCCGCGGACGGTCAGTCCGCCGGAGGATTCGCCCCCGATCAGCGCGTCGTGCGCATCCATGCAGGCGGAGATGTGCTTGAAGCCGACAGGCACCTCATAGCACGTTTCCCCAAAGGCGGCGGCGACGCGATCCAGGAGGTGCGTGGTCGCCAGGTTGCGCACTGCCGGGCCATGCCAGCCCTTGTACTGCAACAGGTAGTAATACAGCAACACCAGTACGTCGTTCGACGAGACATACCGCCCGTTTTCGTCGACAATGCCCAGCCGGTCCGCATCGCCGTCCGTCGCGATGCCCAGCTTCGCGTGGCGCTCCAGCACCTCGGACTGCAGGTTGCGCAGCGTGTCCGGCGTCGGAGCCGGCAGATGCCCGCCGAAAAAGGCGTCGTGCCAGTCGTTGATGACGTTCACATCACAGCGCGCGCTGTACAGGATGGTCAGCAGCCCCGTCAGGCTTACGCCGAACATGGGGTCGATCACGACCCTCGGCCGCTGCCTGCGAATGGCCTGCATGTCGATTCGGCCGATGATGGCGTCCAGGTAGTCGTCCCGCGGATCAATAAAGGTCACTTGGCCCTCCGCCAGGGCCCGATCAAAGGGCAGGACATGAAGGTCCCGGCTGTCGATCGCGTTCGCGGTTTGGCTGATCGGGTCCGTCACGTCCTGCGGCGCGTCCCTGCCCCCGGATATGAACAGCTTGATGCCGTTGTATACCGCGGGATTATGGCTGGCGGTGATGGTCGCGCCGTATGGCAGCCCCATGTGGGCGACCGTGAACATGATCTGCGGGGTCGGCGCCGCCAGGTTGA
Organism: uncultured Clostridia bacterium; assembly: GCA_946536315.1. Lineage (GTDB taxonomy): Bacteria > Bacillota > Clostridia > Christensenellales > Aristaeellaceae > UBA4246. The sequence continues at coordinate 1,403 of CAMNEH010000016.1, read as the reverse complement.
CGAAATATACCTTCACCCCTTCCCCAGCCATCGCCTCAGAAAACCAGATCGCCGCCTCCCGGCTCAGAAAGCGCCGGTCGTACCCGATGCACAGTCCCCGCTCCGCCACGCGCTCCGCCTTCATGCGTCCGGCCAGCGCAGCAGCCACACGCTGAATATTGTCCTTTGTAAACCCGTCCCCGATGATCGAACGCCAGCCGCCCGTGCCAAACTCTATCATATCGATTCCTCCGTCAGCCGCCTCAGGAATGGTGCCGATTCATGCATATTATACTACAGTTCGCGGACACGGAAAAGATGCGATTTGGTTTTTTATCCCACATGCTTGTTTTTTGCCATGATCCGCTGTATGATGATGCCACGGCCTGTCATTCACCGTTCATCAATTCATCCACAGGAGGAAACCATCATGATACCGACTGATGCCCTGTTGCAAAAATATGCCGAGCTGATCGTACGTACCGGCGCCAACGTGCAGCCGGGCCAAACAGTACAGCTGACCATCAGCGTCGAACAATACGCCTTCGCCGCGATCCTGATCGAGGCCTGTTACCGCGCGGGCGCCAGAAAGGTGAACGTGGACTGGCGCTCGGAATCCCACCAGCGCCTGAGCTACCTTTATGCCGACCCGGAGGCGCTCTCCACCGTCCTGCCCTGGGAGGAAGCCAAGATGCAGCAGATGGTCGAGGACCTGCCCTGCCGCATCTTTATCTCTTCTGAGGACCCCGACGCCATGAACGGCGTCGACCCGCAGCTGCTCGCTTCCGTCACCCAGCGCCGCTCAAGGGTCCTGAAGCCCTACCGCAACGCCATCGACGGCCGGCATCAGTGGGTCATTGCCGCATATCCGTCCGAAAAATGGGCCAAAAAATGCTTCCCCGGCCTGGACAGCGAAGCCGCCGTCTCTCAGCTATGGGAAGCTGTGCTGCGCACCGTCCGTGTCCGGGAGGATAACGATCCGGTCGCCGAATGGAAGGCCCATACTGATTTTATTGAACAGAAGGCGGCCTGGCTCAACGCGCAGGGCTTCGCCTCGCTGAAGTATTCCAGCAGAAACGGCACCGACTTCTGTGTGGACCTGATTCCCGGTGCCAAATGGGAGGGCGCGGGTGTGACCAATCCCGTCAACGGTGCATTCTATATCCCCAATATGCCCACCGAAGAGATCTTCACCTCGCCCATGGCCGGACGCTGCGAGGGCACGCTGGTCTCCGTCAAGCCGCTCTCGTGGAACAGCCACCTGATCGAAGATTTTTCCATCACCTTCCATCAGGGCAAGGCCGTCTCCTGCCGGGCGGGCAAAGGACAGGCGCTGCTGGAGCATATCCTGCAGATGGACGAAGGCGCCTGCATGCTGGGCGAGGTGGCGCTGGTGCCGAAGGAGAGCCCGGTCAACCAGTGCG
>CAMNEH010000015.1 GCA_946536315.1 uncultured Clostridia bacterium | reverse complement strand
AAATTCTTCTTTAGAACATAAACGTAGCATTTTTCTCCTCCACAACTCCCGATTTTACTCAGCGGCGTTTCGCTTCACATAAGTCAGCTGCACATCATATCCAAGATTCTCCATCATGGCGAGGAAAGTCTTATTAACGATCTGCTCTTTGTTTCGAACGATCTTGTTCACGTAGGAAGGCGAAGTTCCGATACTCTCAGCAACCTGGGCCTGAGTCCTGCTTTCTTCGATGCATTTGGTCTTGACGTCGATTTCTATATTGTTCTTCAGCATAAAGTCACCTCACAAGAACTTGAACAATAACTCAATTTATTCTATCACAAAGCCTGCCGTTTTACCAGAAAAAAAATAAGCGCCCCACCCGAAGGCGAAGCGCCGTGATTCCTGTCTGCCTTATGCCTTGATCTCCATCCCGCTGGTGAGGGTGAAGGCGATGTTGTCTTTGCTGTGCACCGTCACGTGATCTACCAAACTGCCCCAAAGCTCCTCGCTGAACTCCGTCACCATTTCCGGCAGGGCTTCCAGCGAGTGGATGAACCGCCTGACGCTGCCGGAGCTGAGATCACTCGGTCTCATCCTGACGACGGGACGCTGGCAAAAAAGGTGTCGGTTCCCTGATCCGACAATCGCATTGACAAACCCGCGTCCGGATGCTATGATGAGGCCGGTCATATCCGGCCCGCCGCTGTCCGGATGATGCGGACGGCGGCGGCTGTGCTGCAATGGTATATACGAGAAGGGGCGACCCGCCCCGGGGACGAGGAGGAGACACATGAAACGGTTGTTCTGCATCATGCTGGCGACGGCGCTGCTGGTCTGCGCCACAGGCGTCACGGCCAGCGCCGGGGACACTCTGGTTGACGTGCGCTGCGACGAGCAGAGGTATTCCACCAAAATGCCCGCGGGGCTGTCCACCACCTGGCAGGAGGGCAACGGCCTGCGCATCTGGGGCGGGGAGCCGGGCTACGTTCCCAATGTGCTGATCTGGCGGCGGAGTACGCGGCTGAGCGACCCCGCGGCCTACATCAGCAAAACCTATACCAATCACATGAAGGACACCTACGGCGATTCGCTGGTGGGCATCGCGCTGCACGAGTACTACCCTGCCGGCGGCAAGCAGCTGCCGGGCGCCTCCTATATTTACAAGGCCGCCTCCGGCGCGACCATCAACCAGATCCACCTGGTGGAGGTCCGCGAGGACGGGGACGTGGAATACGACGCGCGCTTCCTGAATGACGAGCGGGACGCGACCCTCGCGATCCTGGACGCGGCGGTGCGCTACTACCAGCCCAACGGCGCGCTGCAGCCCACCGCGACGCCCGCGCCGAATATCCCGAAGATCAGCGTGACGCCGGCCAGCGTGACGGTGCCCGCGCTGCGGGACTACGTCGACTCGCGCTTCAGCATGAAGCTGCCCCAGGGCTGGAAGATCATGACCCAGGGCGAGCACATGAGCTTCTGCTTCAAAGCGTGGGACCCCGCGAGCCCGAACCGGTCGGTCTTCATGTTCATGAAGCTGGAACCCTTCCTGAAGAGCCAGGACGCCAGGAGGACCTACCAGCGCGTCGACGAGAGCCTCGGCGGGAACTCCATGTACCAGCTGTTCGCCAACGCCCCTGTGATGGAGACACGAACGCTGCAGGGCTTTCTGAACAGTCTCCCCGAGGCCATCGCCTTCTGCGAAAAGTATTATCCGTCCGGCCTGACCATCGACCCGGATGTTCTGCCCAGGCTGCTGAACGTGGAGGTGCTCGAAAAAACGCCGAGCCCGCTGCCTGCGCCCGCCGAATGCCAGGAGAACGTCATCGCCCGCATCACCTTTGAGAACGGGCAGCCCTGCGAGGGCCTGATCACCGCGCAGCCGCTGGAAAGCCTGTACTATGATTTCTACGGTGTAGACGGCGCGCCCTGCACGGTCCGCATGTTTATGGGCTTCACCGCCCCGGTCAGCGAAATGCAGGCGCTGGAGCCGGTCCTGTCCGAATGCCTGGGCTCGTTTGCCTTCAATCAGAGCTACGTCAACCAGGCCGTCGGCATCTCCAACGACGAGACCAAAGCCCTGCTGGCGCAGGCGAGCGCCATGCAGGCCGCGCACGACGCCATGGTCGACGCCTGGTATGCCCGGGAAACCGCCCATGACATCACCCTGCAGAAGTGGAGCGACAGCTTTATGGGCTACGAGCGGCTGTACGATAACGTGACCGGCGAGGTATACCTGGCGGATGCGGGTTTCTACTTCACCTACCGCCTGCACCGCGGCTTGTACAGCAACGACCACCTGCAGATTGTGGACGAGAACACCGAGCAGTACTACCTGCAGCCCGCCGACTACTATATCACCAAATGAGCCCAACGGCGCGTCCTGCGCCTGCGGCATCCACCAAACAGGGGAGACGATCGTCTCCCCTGTTTTCATTATTATCTCGTGACTGTTCAGCCGGAGGCCGGACAGTCACCTGGTTTCCCAGAACGCCACGGCCGCGGCGGTGGCGACGTTGAGCGAATCGATGCCGCGCTGCATGGGGATGCGCACGACCTGGTCCATGGCGGCGATGGTGTCCGGACGCAGGCCGGTGTCCTCGGTGCCCAGGAACAGCGCCAGACGCTCCAACCCGTGCAGGCGCGGGTCGCCGAGCGGCACGCTGTCGTCCCTGAGCGCCAGGCCCAGCGTCGCAAAGCCCTCCGCCCTGAGCAGCCGCACCGCGGCCGCCGTGTCGAGCCAGGCCCAGGGCAGGCTGAACACCGCGCCCATGCACACCCGCACCGCGCGTCGGTGGAACGGGTCCGCGCAGTCCGGGGACAGCAGCACAGTGTCCACACCGAGCGCCGCGGCGGCACGGAAAATCGCCCCGACGTTCGACGGCTCGTTCAGGCCCTCGAGGAAGGCGGCGCGGCGGGCCCCGCGCAGGCAGTCCTCCGCGCTCCGCGGCGCGGGCCGGCGGAAGGCGCACAGCACCCACGCGCGCTGCAGCCTGAAGCCGGTCAGCGCCGCCAGCGTTTCGTCATCCGCCGTATAGACCGGGACGTCGCCCGCGAGCGCGAGGATCTCCGCCCCGGCGCCGTTCAGCATTTTCCGGCGCATCAGCAGCGCCAGCGGACGCATCCCCATCCGCAGCGCCGTCAGCACCACCTTGGGGCCTTCCGCCACCAGCGCGGCCTCCTCCGGGCGCTGACGGCTGCGCAGCTGCGCGTCCGTCAGGCCATGAAACACGTTGAGCGCCGGGTCGTCCAGCGACGTGATTTCAATAACGTTCATTCGATCTCCCTGTCCGTAGAAAAAGAGCCGGCGGTTGGCCGGCTCTGTTGAGGCTGATATGATTATTTGTCCATCATGCTGAGCATCGACCTGCACAGGTTGCGGTAGGGGGTGCCCAGGTTGGCGGAGGTCACGTAGCGGTTGATGGAGTAGTCCGCGCGGCTGCAGAAGTACAGCACCAGGTTGGTATCGCCGTTGAAATCGTCCTCGATGCTGTAGGCGCGGCCGGGCACCATGCTCAGGCTGGAGAGCGCTTCGGGCTCGTACTCGTGCAGATCGCTCATCTGGTTGAGGATGGTGAAGAACTCCAGCTTGATATCGACGTTGGGGTACACATTATAGTCAAACGTGACCGTGCCGTCGCGGACCACGATGGTCGCGGTGCCGACGTCGTAACGGTTGCTGCCGATCAGCGTGAAGGTCTGGCGGCCGTCGCGGGAGGCGTCGAACGGGGTGAACATGTACCAGTTATCGGAATTGTAGGGGCTCAGGTTGACGTCGCGCAGACGCGGGCCGATGGCGCAGACCGTGTTACCGTAGAACATGCGCACGGACATCTTTTCCGTCTTGAGCAGGGCGCCGCAGTCGTCGCAGTAGAGCTTGCGCTCGCCTTCCTCGGTGTAGGTGGGCTGCTTGGTGATCACCCAGTGCGTATGCTGGTGGCCGGTCGCGGGGATGGTCTCCTCCTTGGTGTGGGAGCTGTCATTCTGGCAGGTCAGCAGGCGCGTGCCGGGCTCGGTGCAAGTGGGCTGCTTGGTGACCACGCCGCTGTTCCACTTGTGATCGGTCGCCGGGATCGGCTCAGTGTAGGTGTGGGAGCTGTCGTGCGAGCACACATAGGTGCGGACGCCGGGCTCGGTGCAGGTCGGGGCCGTCGTCACCGTGCCCTTGTAGTCGTGACCCGTCGCGGGAACGATTTCCGTATACGTGTGAGAGTTGTCGTTCTGGCACACGTAGGTGCGGACGCCGGGCTCGGTGCAGGTCGGGGCCGTCGTGATGGTGCCTACGTAGTTGTGGCCCAGCGCGGCGATCGGCTCGGTGTAGGTGTGGGAACTGTCGTTCTTGCACACATAGGTCATGACGCCGGGGGTCGTGCAGGTCGGGGCCGTCGTGATCTTGCCCTCGTAGCTGTGGCCGGTCGCGGGGATCGTGCGGGTCACGGTGTGGTGCATGTTGTTTTTGCAGACCTTGACCTCGACGCCTTCGGTAGTGCAGGTCGCGGGGGTCTGGACCTTCCATTCGCCGGACCAGTCATGGTTGGTCTTGGGGATCGTCTGGTCCTGCACGTCGCCGCAGAGCTTGCACACGCGGCGCTGAGAGCCGTCCGCTTCGCACTCGGGCGGGTTGATGACCGTCCAGTCGCCATACTGATGCGCGGTCGCGTCCTTGACGCCGCTTTCAAAGGTCTCCGTCCGCCCGCAGATCGTGCAGGTGTGAGAGTATACCGGCGCCTTGATGCACGTCGCCTGGGACACCAGCGTAGCCGGTCCCCACTCGTGGTCCGTCGTATGAATGGTTTCCGCCGACGCCATACAGCACAGCGCCAGCATGAGCGCCGCGGCGAGCGCCAGCACGAGCGCCGCTTTTGTGAATTGCTTCATCTTGTTGGAACCTCCTTCAACAAACTGGAAGAACCCAGTCTCTGCCCGTTCTATCATCAATAGCATCCGGTCTTCCACAGTTGTAATGATACTACAAAAACGGCGATGATGTCAACGGTTTCGTCAGTTTTTACATCTTCTTCATCAATTTGTTGACATTCCGTAAAAAACAGGCCATAATACCGGAGATGACCCTGGAAGGAGCAGACACCGACGATGACAAAACCTCGATGGGCGCTGGCCGCGCTGTGCCTGGCCGTGTGCGCGCTGATCATGACCGCCGCGCGGGCGGAGGAGGCCCCTGACATCACCGGCCTCGCGGACATCCGCCTGTCTAAGCGGAATTCCGAGCTGCCCGTCATCACCGACGGAGATTACCGCACCGAGTGGGAAGCGCACGATGACGGCTATATCGAGTTCACACTGCCGGACGCGCACCCGTGCCACACCCTGTACGCGCTGACCGGCGGCGAGCCCGACCGCGTCGTGATCGAGGAAGAGGTGGACGGCCGCTGGGTGCGCCTGCCGATGGAGGGGGAGCGCTTCAACATCCAGTGCCTGCCCCTCGGCGGGAAGACGCATTTCCGCCTCACCGTGACGCGCGGCCCGCTGCGGGTGATGGAGGTCCGCCTGTACGGCGAAGGGACGCTGCCCGCGGACGCGGTCGATTACCACTTGACCACGGACAAGGCCGACCTGATGATCCTCGCCTGTCACCCCGACGACGATGTCCTCTGGCTCGGCGGGCTGATGCCGACCTACGCCGGCCAGCTGGGCATGAATGTGCAGATGGTGTACATGACGGACCGCTTTCACTACCGCCGCTGCGAGGCCATGGACGCGCTGTGGCACTGCGGCGTGCGCCACGGGCCCGTGTTTGTCGGCCTGAAAGACTACGGCAAGATTTCCTATACCGAGGCCGTCAAGGCCTGGGGCGGTATCCGGGCCGTCGCGCGCATGATCGCCCGGATCATCCGCCAGTACAGGCCGGAGGTGCTGGTCACGCAGGACGTCAACGGCGAATACGGGCACGTGCAGCACCGCATCATGGTCGCCGCGTGCACACAGGCCATCCGGCTGGCCGCCGACCCGGGCGAGCGCACGCTGCGCAGTCTGCCCGCGTGGGAGGTCAAAAAGTATTACATCCACCTGTTCGAAGACGGCGCCCTGGTATTGGACATGGAGCGCCCGCTGAGCGCCTTCGGGGGAAAGAGCGCGTTTCAGGTCGCGCAGGAGGCGTTCCTGCTGCACAAATCCCAGCAGACGGGCCGCTATGAGGTCGCGGTCGACGGCCCCTACGACATCCGGCGCTTCGGCCTGGCATACTCCGCCGTCGGGCCGGACGAGGCCCACGACGGCCTGTTCGAGCATCTCGACGCGCTCTACGCGCTGGAAAAAACCCTGTCAGAAGCGCCTTAAGCGGGCACTTTCACCTGAATTTTTACAAAAAAATGACAAAAATATTAAATCTTTTCTTGACATTGAAATGATTCTGACATAAAATAGGGCCGTATGACCAGTGAAGGCACTGGATATACGGCCCGTTTTTTGCGACGGAAGGAGGGAGGGGCATGCGAACTGCCCTGATACATCAACTCAAACCGGCCGTGCTGCTGCTGGTGGCGCTCTGCCTGCTGACGGCGATCCCCGCGCTGGCGGTGGACACGCCCGTTCAGGCGCAGATCACCGTCACCCCGGACGAGATGTCCGTGCCCGGCCCGGTGGAGGTTTCAATCAGCGTGAAAAACATCTCCGGCGCGGATCTGACGCGGCCGGTGACTTTGTATGCCCCGAACGGACAGCTGGTCAGCGGCTTCGGCCAGAACGGCAGCGCGACGCTGAAGGCGGACGCGCAGATGAACGCGACCCTGCAGACCACCGTGACCCAGGACATGCTGGATAAGGGCGAGATGACCTATATGCTGCGCTGGCAGGACGACGCCGGCCAGGAGCTGGCCCTGCCGCTGACCGCCGCCATCCGCTTCAACGGCGAAAAATCCGGGCTGCGCGTGGTGCGCACCATCAGTCCCGAGGTCGTGCGCAGCAACCAGTCCGTCAAGGTGACCTACGAGCTGACCAACACGGGCGCCGTATCCATCAGCAATATCCAGGTGCGCGAAAAGCTGAGCCGCACGCCCAAGACCCTCAAGAACCTGGCCATCGGCGCGACCACCAAGGTGGAATTCACCGCCAAGATGGGCAACACCGACCTGGTCAGCGGCGCGGAGATCTCCTTCCGCCCCGCGGGCACCGGCGCGTCGGAGACCGCCGTCATCGAGGACCAGGTGATCCCGCTGGCGGTGAAGGGGCTGAACGTGGAGCTCAGTGTGGACCAGACCGCGGTGAACATCGGCGAGACCGTGCGCCTGATCATGACCGCGCGCAACGAGGGCAACATCACCTATACCAACGTCACCGCCACGGACAGCAAGCTGGGCACCGTGTTTGAAAACGTGACCATCCCCGCCTATACCACCATCACCGAGGAAAAGGCGATCACCATCAGCGAGCCCTCCAGCTTCAAGCTGAAGCTGACCCTGGCCGACAATACCGGCATGACCAACAGCTACGACACCAACAGCGTGTCCGTCAGCGCGTACGACCCCGAAAAGGAGCTGAAGCTGACCCTGCTGCTGACCTCCGACAAGGAGAGCATCACCTCCGCGCCCGAAGACGTGTCCATGACGGTGGTGGTGACCAACTCCAGCAACGTGGAGTGCAAGAAGGTCGAAATCACCCAGAACGGCGTGGCGATCTATACCATCCCCTCCCTCGCCGCCGGGCAGAGCATGACCGTCAAGCGCGATTTCACGGTATCCCAGGCCGGCGCGTTCCGCTTTACCGCGACCACGAAGGACACCATCGGGAACACCGTCCGGTTTGATTCCAACACGCTGACGCTCAATTATGCGCGCGCGACCCTGGCCCCGACCGCCACGCCCGCGCCGACCATCCCGCCGCTGGAAACGCTGCCGCCGGTAGAATACAAGGATACCGGCAGCATCCTGCGCACGGTGCGCAATTCGCTGTACACCGCCACCATCGCGCTCGCCGCCGTCACCGCGGTCGTCCTGGCGCTGTTCGTGGCCAGCTCGATCGTCCGCGCGCGCAAGCGCCATCAGTCGGACAGCGCGTTTGACCATCTGGACCTGGCGGAACGGCGCGATTACGCGCAGGCGCCGGAGTCGGCCGATGAGAGCGCGCCCGCGCCGCGGCGCGAGAAAAAGCCCGACGGCGACGCGCCCGCGGAGGACGCGGCCGAGCCCGTGCAGACGTCCGACGGCGGCTTCCGCATGAGCCGCGACCGTCAGACCGAGGATTTCCCGGTCTGGCGTGAGTCCGCCGACAGCCCGGCCGCCCCGGACGCGGATACGCCTGCGGATGAGGGTGTTCCCGACGGAGACGCCCGCGCGATTCAGGACGAACCCGTTTCCCCGCGCCATGTCAGGGACGTGGCGCCCGCAGCGCCGGACGCCGGCGCGGCGGAGTCCCCTATAGCGGCCCCGACGGAAACGCCCGCCGCCGACCACAGCCGTGCCTCCCTCCCCGACCGGCGGAGAAGGCACAGAGGATGAAAGGAGCACCCATGAAAAAACTGACTGCCGCGCTGCTTTGCGCCGCCCTGTTGCTCAGCGCCGTATCCGCGCTGGCCGTGACCCGCGACTTCGGCAAGATCAAGATCAACGAGGTCATGGCGTCCAACGGCAATACCCTCCGCGACAGCAAGGGCAAGTCCTGTGACTGGATCGAGCTGAAGAACACCTCCGACGACGATATCGACCTGAGCGGCCTGAACCTTTCCGACGGGAAAAAGAACCTCACCAAGTTCACCTTCCCCGAGGGCGTCGTGCTGGCCAAGGACGCGTACATGATCATTTTCTGCACGGACTACGAAAGCGTGGAGACACTCGCCGACGGGACCGTTGAAATTCACGTGCCCTTCAAGCTCAGCGCGGATGGGGAAAAGGTGGTCATCGCCTTCCAGGATGTGATTCTGGACATGGTCCGCTTCGACGCGCAGCAGAAGGACGTTTCCTACGCGCTGAAGGACGACGGCACCTGGGCGTTCTGCAACACGCCGACTCCCGGGGCCGAGAACAAATTCGAATAACACCGGATGCCTGTCAGCCTTGACACGGAGGGCGCCCGCGCGCTCGCCTACCGTCTGCAGCAGAACATCCGCCAGGCCATCGTCGGCAAGGATCAGGCGATCGAGCTGATGCTGATCGCCCTGATCTGCAAGGGACACATCCTGCTGGAGGACGTGCCCGGCGTCGGCAAGACCACGCTGGCCGCCGCGCTCGCGCGGTCGGTGTCGTGCACGTTCAGCCGCATCCAGTTCACGCCTGACGTGACGCCCTCCGACGTCACGGGCTATACCATGCTGAACATGAGCTCCGGACAGATGGAGTTCAAGTCCGGCGCGGTCATGAGCCAGATCGTGCTCGCGGACGAGATCAACCGGACCTCGCCCAAGACGCAGTCTGCCCTGCTGGAGGCGATGGAGGAGCGCCAGGTCACCGTCGACGGCGTCACCCACGCGCTGCCCCAGCCCTTTATGGTGCTGGCCACGCAGAACCCCGTCGAGTTCGCGGGCACCTATCCCCTGCCCGAAGCGCAGCTGGACCGTTTCCTGCTCTGCGTCACGCTCGGTTACCCGACCGTTGCGGAGGAGGTGGACATCCTTGAGCGCTACACCGCCGCGGAGCAGCCGCCGATACGCCAGCTGCAGCCCGTGTGCGCCGCGCAAGACCTGCTGCGCCTGCAAGGGCTGCTGACGCAGGTTTATTCCAGTCCCGAGCTCCGGCAGTACATCGCGGAGATCGCCGCCGCCACGCGCGCGCACCCGATGCTCAGCCTGGGCGTTTCGCCGCGCGGCGCGATCGCGCTGCTCAAGGCCGCGCAGGCGCTGGCCCTGCTCTCCGGGCGCGATTACGTGCTGCCCGACGACGTGCGCCGGCTGATGAAGCCTGTGCTCAGTCACCGGCTGCAGCTGACGCCCGAAGCGCGGATGAAGGCCGTCCGCGCGGATGACGTGCTGGACGAGCTGGCGGCCGCCGTCAGCGTGCCCGTCAAGAGGCGCGCATGACCGGATCCGCGCTGATGCTGGCGCTCAGCGCCGCGGCGCTGATGGCGCTCGGCCTGGCGCTGAGCATGCAGCTGTTCTGCTTTGCCGCCGTGATCGTGCTGCTGACCCTGCTGTACTGCGCGGCCAGCCTGCTGATCGCGCGCCGGCGCATCACCGTGTCGCTGGACGCTGACTGCGGCGAGACCCTGCGCGGGGAGACGCTGAGCCTGACCCTTTCGGTCGCGCACAGGCCCATCCTGCCCACCGGCCCGCTGCTGGTGACGTGCGCGTATGCCAATCGGCCGGACGTCCGCCTGATCCCGGTGCGCGCGCTCCGCGGCGTCCGCCAATCCTGGACGGTGCCCGCGCGGCATGTCGGCACGTTTGATATTTCAGTCCGTGAAGCGATGCTCACGGACTGTTTCGGCTTGCTGCGCGCGCGCTGCGGCGTCGCGCCGGCCCATGCCCTGGCCGTGCTCCCGCGGCCTTTTCCCATTTCCAGGCTCGCCTTTGCCCAGAGCGAGGAGGCGCAGGCCGCGCTGAAGCGGGTGACCGAGGACCTGACCATGCCGGAGGACTTCCGCGCCTGGCAGCCGGGCGACTCCATGAAGCGCGTGCACTGGAAGCTGACCGCGCGCAAACGCGAGGTGCTGGTGCGCCGCTACGAAAGCCCGATGCCCCGGGACACGCTGATCCTGACCGACTGCGCGGACATGCCGGCGCAAGCGACCCATGAGCGCGCCGCCGCCCTGCGCGACGCGTTGTGCGAGACCGTCGTCGCGATCGCCGATCTGCAGCTGCAGGACGGCAGCCCCGTGCGCGTGCCGCTGTACGGCGCGCGCCCGACGGAATTCTCTGCCGAGCGCGCGCAGTCGCTGTTGGTGCTGCAGGAGCTGCTGGCGGCGCAGGGTTTTGACACGGACGAGTCCTTCGCCCGCGTGCTCAGGCAGGAGCTCAGGCGCGTGCGGCGCAGCGGCGCGGTGGTGATCGTTTCGCCCCGGCTGGATCCCGCGCTCGCCGACCTGGCGCTGTCCTTCCGCCGGATGGGCCCGAACGTGCGCTATTACCTGGTGACGTATGACGCGGAGCAGCCCGAGCGGCTGCCGTATATCCGCCGGATGCAGGCGGCGCGGGTGGAGGTGTGCTATGTCACGCCCGCTGCATGACCGGCTGATGCGCGCGCTGCGCCAGGCGCTGATCACCGCCCTGGCGGGCTTCGGGCTGTCCGCGCTGGTGATGACCGCGCTGTTCGGCCAGGTCAGCTGGGCGCTCGTGGCGGCGTGCGTCACCGTGGCCGCGCTCGTGCCCTGTCTGCTGCGCGCCGTTTCGCCGCGCGCCTGCGCCGTGGCGCTGTTTGCCGCGGCCATCCTCGCCGCGCTGGGATTCATGAATATCGGGCCGCTGTCCGCGCCGATGCAGGGCATGCGCGCCTTTGTGCTGTACCCCGACCTGACCGCCGCGGCCCTGCCGCCCTACCGGCTGATGCTGAACGCTGTGCTGTCCGCCCTGATCACCGCGCTCTGCGCGCTGCTGACACTGATCGACGTGCCGACGCTCACGCTGCTGCCGATGGCGATGGTCAGCCTGTTCCTGGGCTCACGGCTGCTGGGGCAGGCGTCCGCGCCCGCGCTGATCGGCACGGGCGCGTGTACGGCGGCTGCGCTGCTGGCCTTTGCCGAGGAGCGCGTGCGCACGCTGCGCGTGCCCATCGCCGTTCTCTCCGCCGCGTTTCTGCTCGCCTGGCTGTTCGTGCCGCGCGCGCTGCCCGACGCGCCGCGCCTGCGCGAAACCGCGGAAACGGTCTACCAGACGGTGGCCGACTACCTGCCGGCCAGCGATGAGGCCGCGCGCAGCGGGTTTACGCTGGAGACGGAGGGCTACCTGCCGCTGGGCAGCGAGAGCACGCCGCGGCTGGGCGGCGCGGCCTCGCCCACCGACCGGCCCATCATGGAGGTCCAGACGGACACGCCAGTCTACCTGCGCGGGGTCACGATGGACAGCTATACCGGCCTCAACTGGGAGGATACGCTCTCCGGACGGCGCTACCTGTATTCGGACCTGCTGCAGCAGGCGTATCGGCGGAACATCTTTGATGAGTATCTGCCGCTCACCAGCGAAGCGCTCACCGCGCAGAGCGCGTCGGTGCACATGCTGTCCGCCGCCGCGACCACGCTGTACGTGCCGCAGCGCCTGCGCAGCCTGGAGCTGCGCTCCAGCCGGATGACGCCCTATTTCAACGCGGGCTCCGAGCTGTTTTTGACGCGCGAGCTGGCCGCGGGTGACGGCTATGCCTTCACCTACCTCCCTCTGCCCGCCGACAGCGCGGCCACCGCGCGCATGGTGGACGAAGCGGCGCAGGCCGCCGACACGCGGTACGCGGAAACGGCTGCGTTCTATACTGCGCTGCCCGGACACCTGCAGCGCGAGCTGTACACCCTGTCCGCGCTCGCCGCCGCGGAGGAGGAGACGCCCTACCGGCGCGCGCTGGCCATCCGGGACTACCTGCGCACACATTACACCTATGACCTGGATGTGCCCGATCCGCCCGAGAATGTGGACTTTGTCTCCTGGTTCCTGCTGGGCGATCAGCGCGGGTACTGCACCTATTTCGCGACCGCGCTCACGGTGCTGTGCCGGATGCAGGGCATTCCCGCGCGCTATGTGACCGGCTACCTGGCCGTGCCTGAGAACGGCCTGGCCACCGTGACCTCGGCCGACGCGCACGCGTGGACGGAGATCTACCTGAACGGCTTTGGCTGGCTGACCCTGGACGCCACCCCGGGCGATCACGGGACGACGGACGGCGGCGGCGAGTCGCCCACGCCCCACGAGGACGGCGCGACGCCCGCGCCGACCCCCACGCCCACGCCGCCCGCGGAAGCGCCCGCCGGTGCTGAAACGCCCACGCCTGCGCCCGAGCCCCTGCCGGAGGCCACTGCCACGCCCGTGCCGGAAGCCACGGAGGAACCGCCTGCCGGCCCGCCCGCCGCGCTCTGGATCATTCTGCTGGCCGTGCTCGTCGTCGCGCTGATGCTGGCCGCCTATACCTGGCTGGACCCGGCGCGCCGGGCCGCGCGCCACCCGCAGGCCGCCGCGGATATCCTGATGAACGCCTGCCTCGCGGCGTACGCGATGCTTTTCCGTCCGCGCCGCCCCGGCGAAACGCTGATCGATTACTTTGCCGCGGCCGAAGCGGCGACGCCCGACGTTCCGCTTTCAGACCTCGCGGAAAGCCACAGCGCCGGCCTCTACGGACGCGGTCCAACGCCGCCCGGCCCGGCCCTGCGCGTATGGCGGGAGGCGGAGCGGCGGCTGTCCTTCTTCCAGCGCGTGCGGGTGCTTGCGCAGGGGCTCAGATGATCTCCATTCGCAAGCGACGGTTCAGTCTCAGACTGAACCGTCGTTTACGTTTATGGGGCCTGTCCGGCGCGAAGCACCACGGCCAGCGCGCTGCCCACAGCGGTCAGGCGGCCCATGCCGCCTGTGGTATCGGTGACCGCGCGCATCTCGCCGTTTTTGCGCACGACCATGGTCGAAGACGGGCCGCCGTCCAGGTTGACGGCCGTCACCGCGCCGAGGTCCGTGAGCAGGGTCTGCGTTTGCTCCAGCGTCATGCCGTAGCTGCCGCTGCGGTTGCCCTCCACCACGAGCAGGCAGTAACCGCCGTCCGCCATGAGCGCCATCACGGTGCGCGGATGTCGGCGGTAGAAATACTCGGTCGCGTCCTCCCACTGCCGGAGGCCGGACAAATCGAGCGCCTCGCCATCCAGCAGGAGCAGCGGGCCGCCGTCCGGGCGTCCGCCGCCCACGATATTGACCGCAGTGTCGAAGGGCGGCGCCGCCGTCAGCAGCAGCCGTACCCGCTCGCCGGCGCGCAGCTGTCGCAGCGCTTCAGCCTTGTCGCCCACGGCGGAAAGGACGAGCGCGTCCCCGGACAGCGCCATCCCGCCGCGCGCCCTCTGAGCGGTGACCTCCGTCACCGTCGCGCCGACCGCTGTCCCGGCGGTCAGTGGCGCATCGGGGCGGAGCAGGACCTCCGTCCCGCCCTTCTGCGTATCCGTCGTCGGGCCGAACGCCGGCGTGTACAGCACCAGCTGGTTGTCCCGGCGCGCGTCCCTTGCGTTATCGGGGCTCGAGTCCGCGCGCGGCGCGTCCGCGCGCAGCGCGTTCAGCGCGTCGATGTCCAGCGCCGATCCGTCCGGCAGGGTCAGCGTCATCGCGACCCGCGGCTGCCCGACAAACGGCCGCCCGTCCTCTGTGATGCCGCAGGCCCACCCGTCCGGGAATTCACCGGCGACCAGCCATTCGCCCTCGCTGAGCAACGTGCCCAGCGCCCCGCCCGCTGTCATGTCAAAGAAATCCGCGTTCACCCCGCCCAGGATCACCTCGCCCGGCCGGAGCGCGGCATGGCTGAGGATGGTGGTCACCGGCTTCAGCCCCTTGTGCACGCGCGGACCGGACGGCAGGGCGACCAGCCGCGTCGTCGCGAGCGCCTCGGGCGCGACGCGGATCAGACACACGCGCTGGCCCCGCTTCGCATTGCCGTCCGGCGGCAGCAGCGTATACCGCGACCAGGTCACGCCCGGCGCCAGCGCGAGCGTTTCGGCCCTGCGGACCGTGTAGTCTGTCAGCATCGGCGTGTCCGCCCCCTCAGCGCAGGCAGCGGCGCATACGAGCAGCAGGCAGCACAGCAGCGCGAGGCGTTTCATGCCAGCGTCAGCTCGACCGGGCAGTGGTCCGAGCCGAAGATTTCCTGGTGGATGGACGCGCCGCTGATCCGCGCGTTCAGCTCGTTCGACACGATGAAATAGTCGATCCGCCATCCCGCGTTGCGGTCCCGCGCGCGGAAGCGGTAGCTCCACCAGGAGTACTCATCCTTTGCGTCCGGATGCAGGTAGCGGAACGTATCCGTATAGCCCGCGGCCAGCAGCGCCGTCAGCTTCCCGCGCTCTTCATCCGTGAAGCCCGCGTTCTGGTGGTTGGCGGTCGGGTTTTTCAGGTCGATGGGCTGATGCGCGACGTTCAGATCGCCGCAGAATACCACGGGCTTCTGCGCGCGCAGCCCGTTGATGTATTTCAGGAATGCGTCCTCCCATGCCATGCGGTAGTCCAGGCGCTTCAGCCCGTCCTGCGCGTTGGGCGTATACACCGTCAGGAACCAGAAGTCGCTGAGCTCCAGCGCGATCACGCGGCCCTCGTGGTCAAACACGTCCTCTCCGATGCCATAGCGGACGGATCGCGGCGCGACTCTGGTGAAGACCGCGGTGCCGGAGTATCCCTTCTTTTCCGCGTAATTCCAGTACGCCTGGTAGCCTGCCGGCGCGAAATCGACCTGGCCTTCCTGCAGCTTCGTTTCCTGCAGGCAGAAGATATCCGCGTCCAGGCGGTTGAACGCGTCCCCGAAGCCCTTGGTCATACATGCGCGCAGCCCGTTGACATTCCACGAAATCAGTTTCATTGCGATGCCCTCCGCTTTCTCCTCAGATGGATGCTTGCCACCAATATACCATGCTTCGGCGGTTTTGTCCATTGTGTATGTCCGGCATTGCCCTGTGAACCGTCGAACTGGATCCCTCACGTTTTTTTGCCACAATACGCCGCTTGACTTCGGCGCTCAAACATGCTATGCTCTATTCGTGCAAGGGAGTAGCCGAACGCCGGCGCCAGCCGGTGGGTTTGCAACCGTCAGCCGCTTCCGCGAAACACCGCGGGAGCCGGAACAAATGAGATGGCAAGACTTGCGCTGTGACATGGGCCACGGCGCGAGTCTTTTTTCGTACCTGGCCGGAAACAACAGGAGGTGCGACATGCTTTCTTTCATCATCGTTGTATGGCTGCTTTACCGTCTGCTGCGTCCGCGCTGGTTCGGCTGGCGCCGCTTCGGCGCTCCGTGGTTCTTCCGCCCGTATGGCCCGCGGTTCCACGATCCCTTCCGCGGCTGGGGCGGCCCCGGCCCGCATGACTTCCACGGTCCGAACGGCTGGGGCGGACCGCACGGCTTCGGCGGCCCCGGCGGGTGGTTCTGAGCGTTCTGAGCGCTCAGACGAAACGATTGCCACGGCGTGTCCTTTGTGATATACTTTGCCCTATCAACTGTAAGGAGACGCGCCATGTCTGAGCAGAACGATTCGCCGACCCCGGAACAGCTTGAGCTGGCCTATCGCCTGGCGCAAGCGTACCAGGAAGGTCAAAACCGTCGGCATGGCCGGGACCCGAACGCGCGCACGGAGACGGACGCCGCCCACGAGGCGAACGTGCAGCGGCACTGGCAACCGGCCCTGACCGCGTACCTCCGCCGGTATGTGAACGTCGCTTCGGAGCCGTCCCGCTACCGGCGGGCCCACCTGACCTACACTGTGCATCTCCCCGATGATCAGCACTGCGGCGTGATCCGATTCCTCGCCGCGCACTTTGACCGGACGCTGCCGCAGCTCCTGACCAGCATCCAGTCCTGCGGGAAAAAGGCGGTCGAGCGCAAGCGCCGCGAGCCGGGGCTGTGGTCCCTGCTCACTTTCCCACTCATCCTGCTCTTCCTGCTTTTTACCAACGGGCGGGACGTGATCGGCACCACGCCCGGTCTCCTGATGGCGCTGGCGCTGATTCCGATGATCGTCCTGCTGATGAGCGCGCGGGCGCTGCGCCTGCGCAGGCTGGCCAAATCCATTGACGACCCCGCCGAGCTCCTGGAGCAGTACTGCGACGTATTCGCGGCGTCCCGGGTGCAGAACGCCTCCCGGCCCGCGCTGGCGGTGTGCCTGGCGCTGATGCTCGGCGCCGGCGGATACACGTTTTACCGTTCTCTGCCGCCATCTGTGGACGCTCAGGCGGTCGATACCCTGACCGGGTACAACAGCACCGTTCCGACCGGTCCGCTGGACCGCCTGCTGATGCCCGACGGCCGTCTCGCCGACAGGAAGACGCTGGACAGCGTCGCCGCGGCCTTCCCCGACGGCAGTGATCACGCGCTTCAGTTTGCCATCTACCTGAACCAGAAGGTAGCGGACGGGTACCCGGAAGGCGACGCCCGAGCCGCGCTGCTTCGCCAGATCGACGCGCTCGACTTGGCCTCGTTCAGCGACGGAACGGGGCAGGCGCTGCTCCATGCCATGCTCCGGGAGATTCCGTGGAGCGCCGAACCGCTGTACCGCCGCTGGCTGCTGACGCGGGATCCCGCGGACATGCGCATGGCGGCGCTGGTCGGCGACGGGCTCCTCCAGCTCTCGCTGGACGACAGACTGGCCCTGTTCGCGGATACGCTGGACGGCAGCCAGGCCTCCGGCGAGCTGCTCGGCGCTGCGTTGACGGCTGAAGATCGCGCGCATGTCCGCGGGCTGCTCGATACGGTGACGGACCCTGACCGGCTGACCGTCTGCGCACGGGTCTGCTGTGCCGGGCGCACTGCGCTCAGCGAAGCGGTGCCCATCCTCCACCGGCTGCGCGGCGCGGGCATCGCGCTGAAGGACGTTTTCCCCGACGGGATCCGCGTGGCGCTGGACCTGTCGTCCATCAATGCCGGCCGCGAGCAATGGGCCGAGCCCCCCTCCGGCGTTCACCGCTGCCTGATCCTCAGCCGGACCGAGCGGGACGAGCCGTTCGAATGCTTCATTCAGCCGCCGCGGACCGACTATGACGCCAACGACAAGTCCAATCCGGACACCTTTGAGGTGACGCTGGAGACCGCGCTGCTCGACGCGCTGCCGCCCAAGCACTTTCCCGCCACGCTGGACGAATGCGACCTGCTGATCGTCGCGGACATGCACTTTGTGCATGACGCTGATCTCCATCCCGAGACGACTGGCCGGTATTATCCGACCTACACCAGAGTCTACCGCCTGCTGACGGTCACGCGCGACGGCGCGCGGCCTGTGCGCGAGCTTTCGACCAAGCGGATCGCTCCCGGGGCGCTGCTGTCTCTGTTTGCCGCGAACGCTGTTCAGGAGGAATACCTGCTCAGCCGCCAATACCTCGCGTCAGACGATCCCGCATGGCGTTCTCAGGCCTTCGCGGCGCTGCTGGCCGCGCTCGAACGCGTTCATTGGGACCCGACGGCGCTGACGCCGGACGACCTGCTCATTCCCGGGGCAGCGGACCCGTTGACATAAAGCGCGCGACGGCCCAGGCCGTCGCCATCAACCATTGCAAGGAGTGACTTCATTATGCTTGTTCCCGTGCTATTGTTCATCCTGGGGCTGGTGCTGCTGATCAAGGGCGGCGACTGGTTTGTGGACGGCGCGATCGGCATCGCCCGCCACTTTCATCTGCCGGAGATCCTCATCGGCGCGACGGTCGTATCGATCGGCACAACGCTGCCGGAGGTGATGGTGTCCGCCAGCAGCGCGCTGAGCGGTCACGGGCAGATGGCTTACGGCAACGCCATCGGCTCCGTCATCTGCAACACCGCCCTCATCTCCGCGCTGACCATCGCGATAGCGCCCGGCAAAACCGATCCGAAGAGCCTGCGGCTGCCGGTCGGCTTTTTCTTTGTGTCCGCGATCCTGTTCAGCGTCGTCGCCTATACCACCGGTGAGTTTACGCGCTGGATCGGCGTCGCGCTGCTTGCGCTGTTCGCGCTCTACATGATCATGAGCGTCCTCTCGCTCAGACGCCAGCCGGAGCCGCTCGTCCAGCCCGATGAAGACGAAGGCGAAAAAGAAACGCCCCTGCCCATCGGCAAGAGCGTGCTGCTGCTGGTGATCGGCGCGGCGCTGATTGCCGTCGGCGCAAAGCTGCTGGTGGAAAACGGCACCCTGATCGCGCAGGCGCTCGGCGTGCCCGAATCGGTCATCGCGCTCACCTTTGTCGCGCTCGGCACCTCCCTGCCGGAGCTCGTGACCGCCATCACCTCGCTCGTCAAGGGACATGGGTCCCTCTCGCTGGGCAATGTGATCGGGGCGAACCTGTTCAACCTCGTGCTGGTGCTGGGGCTTTCCGTGACGCTCGCGCCGTTCAGCATTCCCGCCGAGAAGCAGCTGTTTGGCATGAACGCGTCGCTGGTGCTGGATATTCCCGTCATGTTCTGCGTCATGCTGCTGCTCACCCTGCCGGCGCTGCTCAAGGGCCGGCTCTACCGCGCGCAGGGCATTCTGCTGCTGCTCATCTACGCCGCGTTCTGCGTCGTTCAGTTCGCCGTCTGATCGGGCACACTGACCGCTTCGCCCAGCGAAACGGCATACAGCGCCGTCTCCTTCACCGGCATGGACGTCAGCGTCCGCAGCGCCTCGCGATACCAGGACAGCTGATGACGATACCTTTCGACCAATACGGATGCCTGCAATACGGCATCCGTTTTATAATCCACCAGGACCCACGCGCCGTCCTCCACAAAGCACAGGTCGATCACGCCCTGCAGGTACGCGTTCTCGCCGATCTGCAGGGCAAACGGCCATTCCCGCCGCACCTGCGCGGCGTTCAGCGCGCGGCGGCCCAGCGGAGACGTAAAGAAACGGATCAGCTGGTCCGGACGGATGGCGTCCCGCTCCGCGCGGGTCAGCTGACGGTTGTCCAGCATCCGGTCCAGGCATTCCGCCATCGCCTTTTCCGTCAGGCCATCGGGGGCACGCAGCCGGTCATAGGGCACCAGGCCCAGCGCCTTATGCACCGCGGAGCCGCGTTCTGTCGCCGTCATTTCATGCTCCTGCAGGAAGCGCGGATGGCGTTCCAATGTTTCACGTGAAACATTGCGTTTTGTCGCCGGCGTTTCTTCCAGATCGTCCTCCGTCACCGGAGAATGCTTGAGCGCGCTGACAGAAACCTTGATCGGCCGTCCCGCCGGAGGCACCGCCTCGTACAGGCTCTGCAGCCATGGGTCCACATCGCCCAGGTCCATGGCCGGGCGGACCGGCGGCGCAGGGGTCTCCGCTTCCTTCAGACGCTCGATCGGTTCGAGGGTCACACGCCAGACCGCCCCGTTGCCGCAGACGACGTTCTGTTCCGCCTCCGGCCCGTCGATCGGCAGGGACGGTACGATCCAGTCCAGCATGCTGTTCGCGTCCAGGGCGCATTCGGGGTCACGCATGCCGTTCCAGCGTTCAAACGCGGGAAGGATCTTCGGCGGGGAGCCGATCAGGATGAGCCGCTCTCTGGCGCGCGTCATCGCGACATAGAGGATGCGCGCCTCCTCGGCCCGCGATTTCCGTTCCAGACGGAGCTGCATCGCGCTTTCCGAGATCGTATGCCGCAGGATGCGTTCATCGGGGGACACCATGCTCAGCGCGATACCCTGCTCGCGATCGAGCATCGGCTGGTCCTCGTTCACGGCGCGGAAGCGCCGGGCGAGTCCGGCCAGGATCACCACCGGAAATTCGAGGCCCTTGGATTTATGCATGGTCATGATGCGCACAACATCTTCAAGGTCACTGAGGGTTTTGGCGGTCCGGCTGTCGTCCGTCGATGTCCTCATGTCCGTGCGGGTCAGGAATTCATACAGTGTTTCGCATTCGCCGGCCTTTTCACAGAGCAGCCGCAGGTTGGCCTGCCGGCTTTCGCCATCCTCTGCGGCCCCGGCCGTGGCGTAGATGCCGGATTCGTCCATCAGCAGGCGCACGAAGTCCTCCGGGCTCAGATGCGCGCTCAGAAAGCGCCAGCGCTCAAACCGGCGCAGCATGTCCGCAGCCTTCTGTCCGAGCGGCGACTCCGGCTGCTCCGCCGCCCTGTAAAATACCTGATGATAGGGTGTTTTGGACGAGGTGTCCCGGATGCGGATCGTGGCCAGTTCCTCCGCCGTGAAGCCGAAGCAGGGCACCCTGCACACGGCCAGCAGCGGCAGGTCCTGGTACGGGTTATCGACCACCCGCAGCAGGTTCATCACGTCCTGGATCTCGCGCAGGTCATAATACTGCGCGTCCGCGTCCGCGTATACGGGAATACCCGCCTGCTGCAGGGTCTGCGCAAACAGCGCGGCTTTACCGGCCGCGTTTCGGAGCAGGATCACGATATCGCGGTACCGGTATCTGGGCCGGGCAGGATCCTCCGGGAGCCGCTCCATCATCAGCTGACGGATGCGCTCAGCCACCAGCCGGGCCTCCCATGCGCTGCCGTCTGTCACGCGAAGCTCCTCGCCAGTATCCTCATCGGACGAAATCAGCAGCCGAAGCTCGGTCGCCTCGCCCGCGCCAGCGTTTGGGCCGGGCCGAAGCATCGCCGCCTCGTCATAATCGATTTCCAGGGTCTCACGGCGCATGATCCTTGAAAACACGGCATTGACGGAATCGAGCACGTTTCTCGCCGAGCGAAAATTCTGGCTGAGCAGGATCTTTCTTTCGACCGCGTCCGCATCCAGCGGGAAGCGGGCGTATTTGTCCATGAACAACTCAGGGCTCGCCTGGCGGAACCGGTAAATGCTCTGCTTGACGTCGCCCACCAGAAACAGGCGGTTCCCGTCCGATCGGAGCGACTGGATGATTTCCTCCTGGATCGGACTCACATCCTGGTATTCGTCGATAAAGATCGCGTCGTAAGCGGCGGACATTTCCCGTGCGACGCTTTCGTGGCGCAGCAGCTGCAGGCAATACTGCTCAAGGTCCTGATAATCCAGCACGTTCCGATCTCGCTTGAGCGACTGGAAGCGCGCGTCGATCTCCTTCACCAGCGCAATGAGCCCGCTGGCCAGGCGGCGCGCCTCCCGGTCATCCTCAACGGCCTGGCGATCGTCCGTCGGCAGCAGGCTCACCGCAGTTTTTACCTGGTCCTTCCATCGGTCCCGCAGGTCTGTGTAGGCCTGCTTGGCCGTTTCGTCGTCGACGTCGGTCTTTTTCCCACGGGGAAGGGACATAAAGCGCGCGTTGCCGCCGCGCAGCAGTCCCTGCTGTGCGAGCGCAGTGTATTCGTTCAGGAGTGCCGCGTCCGCCTCCCATACCTTCTCATAGCGCTGAGGGGTCAGCGGATTGCGCAGCGCCTCCGCGCAGCCGTCCAGTGTCCGCTTCGCCGCGTTCAGCTGTCGCTCGACCTCGCAGCACAGCGCCGAAAAGGCCGGATGCTCCGCCAGCGGAACATCCAGATCCGCGGTCGCGCGCTCCGCCCACGCCCATGGATCCGGCATAGCCAGCAGGAATCGCCTCGTCCGATCGGCCATGGCGAGCACGTCCGCCGGGTAGAAGGCGTCAAACAGGATTTCCTGCGCCTCAGTCGGGTGTTCGTAGGCAGCCTCCATGGCTTCCGTCCCGGCGCGTGTCAGGAGCCGGGAGAGCAGTGCGTCGTCGCCCACCCTCGCCATCGGGTCAATGCCCAGCAGCTCAAAGTGCCGGCGGATGACGGTCTGGCAGAAAGTGTGCAGGGTAGAGATCTGCGCCCGTCCCATCCGCTGCTGCTGGCGGTACAGCCGCGGGTCCGCCGTTTCACGCTCGAGCGCGGCGGAAATCCGCTCGCGCATCTCCGCCGCGGCCGCGCGGGTGAACGTGACGATCAGCATCCGTGTGATATCTCCGCCCTCGCGCAGCAGGCGCATCACGCGCGCGACCAGCACCGCTGTCTTGCCCGATCCGGCGGCCGCGCTGATCAGCAGCACCGGCTGATTGCTCTCGATGGCGTCTTTCTGTTCAGGAGTCCATTCCATACGTCCCGCCCTGTTCAATCGTTCGGGGTCGATGTTTCACGTGAAACAATATCAATACTCAAAGTCGCCCTCGTAGACGAGGACAGCCTCACCCGTCAGCGTGATATGCTGGCCGCAGCGAACCGTGAGGTCGCCGCCTTTCAGCTTGACCAGCACGTCGGTATCAGCCGCGCAGAAGCCATTCTCCACCGCCGCGGCGACCGCGGCGCAGGCGCCCGTTCCGCAGGCGAGGGTCTCGCCGTTGCCCCGCTCCCATACGCGCATGCGCAGGCAGGTTCGGTTGACCACGCGCACAAACTCGGTATTGATCCCTTCCGGGAAGACCGGAGCATGCTCGAAGCGCGGCCCGATATCGGCGATGTCCAGCCCGTCGATGCCGTCCATGAAAATGACGCAATGGGGATTGCCGACGCTGACACAGGTCGCCTGCCATTCCCGGTCGGCGACGTGGAGCGTCACATTGACGGCGCGATCCGACTCAAGCCGCGCGGGGATCTCCGCTGCGCGGAAGCTGGCGGTGCCCATGTCGGCGGTCACGGAGGTCGCTTTGCCGTCGCGCAGATAGACGCGCACCCGATGGACGCCGGAGGCGGTTTCAATGGTCATGTACTCGCTGCGCACATAGCCCTTGTCGTACAGGTACTTGGCGACACAGCGCAGGTTGTTGCCGGCCATGCGCCCCTCGCTGCCGTCCCGGTTGAAGGACCGCATTTTCGCGTCCGCGACGCGGCTGTGCTCGATCAGCACGATGCCGTCGCCCCCGATGCCGTAATGCGGGGCGCAGAGCGACACGCACAGCGATTCGGGGCAGGTGATGCCGCCGTCGAAGTTTTCGACGAAAATGTAGTCGTTGCCGCAGGAGTGCATTTTCGCGAAGTGGATTTTCTGCCGCCAGGGCCGCAGCGCGTTGATATCCACCAGCTCCGTGTTGCGCTCGTTGAACCGGCTTTCGATAATGCCGGCGAGGGCGTTGGCCGTATCCAGGGACGTCAGGCAGGGAATGCCCAGCTGCATCGCGCGGCGGTGCAGCAGCGTATAGTCGCCGACGGTCGTATCCTGCACCGCGCCGGTGTAGATGATGTAGCTCAGCGCCCCGCTTTCCATCAGCTGCCGGATCTCATCCGAGTCGGACGCGTTGCGCACTGCGTGCACGCTGAGGCCCATTTTGCGGATCGCCTCCGCGGTGCCCAGCGTCGCATACAGCGTCAGCCCGAGGTCGCTGAAGCGCTTGGCGAGGGACAGGCTGTCCTCATAATCGTTTTCCGCGACGCTGATCAGGATGCCGCGGCCCCTGGCGCGCAGGTCAGGCACGGTGAAGCCGGCAGCGGTAAGGCCCTTGAACAGGGCTTCGCTGACGGTTTTTCCCAGGCCGAGCACCTCGCCGGTGGATTTCATTTCGGGCCCGAGGATGGAGTTGGCGTCGTTCAGCTTTTCAAAGGAGAACACCGGCACCTTGACGGCCGTGTACGGCGGGGTACGGTACAGGCCGGTGCCGTACCCGAGGTCGCGCAGGCGCTCGCCCAGCATGACGTGCGCCGCGAGGTCCACCATGGGCACCTGCGTCACCTTGCTGATATAGGGAATGGTCCGCGAGGCACGGGGATTGACCTCGATCACGTACAGCTCGCCCTCATAAATGAGGTACTGAATGTTGACCAGACCCTTGGTGCCCAGCGCGAGCGCCAGCTTTTCCGAGCAGTCGCACACGCGCTTCAGGTCGATATCGTTCAGGTTGTACGGCGGGTAGACCGCGATGGAGTCGCCGGAGTGGACGCCGGCGCGCTCGATATGCTCCATGATGCCGGGGATCAGCACGTCCTCGCCGTCGGAAATCACGTCCACTTCCAGCTCCACGCCCGGCAGGTACTGGTCGATCAGCACAGGGTTTTCGATGCCGCCGGCCAGGATGCGGTTCATGTAATCCACCGTGTCCTGCTCGCAGCGGGATATGGTCATGTTCTGCCCGCCGATCACGTAGGAGGGGCGCAGCAGCACGGGATAGCCGAGGTCTTTGGCCGCGGCCACGGCCTCCGCCAGCGTGCGCACCGAATGGCCCCTGGGCCGGCGGATGTCGAAGCGCTCCAGCAGCGCGTCGAAGCGCTCGCGGTCCTCCGCCAGGTCGATGCCCTCGGCGCTCGTGCCGAGGATGCGCACGCCGTGCCCGTCGAGATATTTGGTCAGCTTGATCGCCGTCTGTCCGCCGAAGGCGACCACGACGCCGAGCGGCCGCTCGACGGCCAGGATATTCATCACGTCTTCGGGATACAGGGGCTCAAAATACAGCCGGTCGGCGGTGTCATAGTCCGTGGACACGGTTTCCGGATTGTTGTTGATGATGGCCACGTCATAGCCCATCTCGCGCAGGGTCCAGACACAGTGGACCGAGCTGTAGTCAAACTCGATGCCCTGGCCGATGCGGATGGGGCCGGAGCCGAGCACCACGACGACCGGCTTGCCGCTGCGCTTCAGCGCGCGGGATTCGCAGAAGCCGTCGGGACAGCTGTAAAAATACGGGGTCTCCGCGGCGAATTCCGCGCCGCAGGTATCCACCATCTTGTAGCTCATCCGGTGCGCGGGCAGTGTCTCCGCGCCGCTCAGGCGCTTCACGGCGTCGTCGGGGTAGCCCATGCGCTTGGCTTCACGGTAGAGCGCTTCGGTCAGCGGCTCGCCGGCCAGCCGCGCCTCCAGCCGCGCCATCGCCTGCAGCCGGTACAGGAACCAGCGGTCGATGCGCGTGAGCGCATACAGCCGGTCGACGCTCCAGCCCGCCTTGAGCGCCTCGAACACCGTAAACAGGCGGCGGTCGTCCTGCGCGAGGAGCCGCGCTTCCAGCGGCTCGCCGCTCAGCGGCGGCGCGTTCAGCGTGTTCAGCCCGATCTCGGCGCCGCGCACCGCCTTCATCAGCGCCTCCTCGAAGCACTGGCCGATGGCCATGACCTCGCCGGTCGCCTTCATCTGGGTACCCAGGCGGCGGGACGCGCCGGAAAACTTGTCAAACGGCCACTTGGGGTATTTGACCACGACGTAGTCGATCGTCGGCTCGAAGCAGGCGCAGGTCTTGCCGGTAATATCGTTCGTGATTTCGTCCAGCGTATAGCCCAGGGCAATGCGCGTCGTCATCTTGGCGATGGGATAGCCCGTCGCCTTGCTCGCGAGTGCGGAGGACCGCGACACGCGCGGATTGACCTCGATCACCGCGTACTCGAAGCTGTCCGGATTCAGGGCGAACTGGCAGTTGCAGCCGCCGACGATGCCGATGGCGTCGATCATGCGCAGCGCGGCGCTGCGCAGCATCTGGTATTCCCTGTCCGCCAGGGTCAGCGCCGGCGCCACCACGACGGAGTCGCCGGTATGGATGCCCACCGGGTCCACGTTTTCCATGGAGCAGACGGCGATCACGTTGCCCGCGCCGTCGCGCATGGTCTCGAACTCGATCTCCTTCCAGCCCGAGATGCACTTTTCGATCAGCACCTGGGTGATGGGCGAAAGCTCCAGCCCTGTCCTGGCGATCACCCGGAGCTCCTCCTCGCTTTCGGCGATGCCGCCGCCGCTGCCGCCCAGGGTATAGGCCGGGCGGACGATCACGGGATAGCCGATATCCCGCGCCGCCTGCAGGGCCTGTTCCAGCGTTTCGGCGATTTCAGAGGGCACGCAGGGCTCGCCGATCGCGGCCATGGTCTCCCGGAACCGCTCGCGGTCCTCCGCGCGCTCAATGGCCGAAAGGGGGCTGCCCAGCAGGCGCACGCCGTACTTGTCGAGCACGCCCGCTTTGCTCAGCTGCATGGCCAGCGTCAGTCCGGTCTGCCCGCCCAGGCCGGCCAGCAGCCCGTCCGGGCGTTCCTTTTCGATGATGCGCGTCACCGTGTCCACCGTCAGCGGCTCTAAGTAGATTTCGTCCGCGAGGTGCTTGTCGGTCATGATGGTCGCGGGGTTGGAATTGACCAGCACCACATTCACGCCTTCGTCCCGAAGCACGCGGCAGGCCTGCGCGCCGGCGTAATCAAACTCGGCCGCCTGACCGATCACGATCGGCCCGGAGCCGATCATCAGGACCTTACGGATGGACGGATCTTTAGGCATGGGCTGTCCCTCCCATCATTTCCATAAACGTATCAAACAGGAATCCCGTGTCCTTCGGACCGGCGCTCGCCTCCGGATGGAACTGCACCGTCATGCAGCGCAGGCCGGGGTAGCGCATGCCCTCGCAGGACCCGTCATTGGCGTTGACATACGCCTCCTCGCCGACGCCCCTCAGGCTGTCCGCCACCACGGCGTAGCCGTGATTCTGGCTGGTGATCCAGGTGCGGCCGGTGGCCAGCTCGCGCACCGGCTGATTGCCGCCGCGATGGCCGTACTTCAGCTTCACGGTATCCCCGCCCAGGGCGAGCGCGGTCAGCTGATGCCCCAGGCAGATGCCGAACAGGGGCTTCTGCCCGATCAGCTTGCACAGCTCGGCGATGGCGGCGGTATTCTCCTTGGGGTCGCCGGGGCCGTTGGACAGCATGATGCCGTCCGGGTCCCCGGCCAGCACCGTCTCGGCCGTGGTTTGCGCGGGCACCACGGTCACCGTACAGCCGCGGCGCTGCAGGCTGCGCACGATATTCCGCTTCAGGCCGTAGTCGATCAGCGTCACGCGGTATTTTTCCGGCCCCTGCGCCGGGGCGGTCCAGGGCGCGGCGCAGGTCACGCTGCGCACGGCGTCCTTCACCGTATAGGCGGCCAGCGCGCTCAGGTCCTTCGGCACCTCGCTGCAGATCATGGCGTTCATCACGCCCTCCTCGCGCGTCAGCCGGACGATCTGCCGCGTGTCCACCCCGACGATGCCGGGGATGCCATGGCGGGTCAGATATTCGCCCACGGTGTACTGCGTGCGGAAGTTGGACGGCGTATCCGAGATCTCACGGCAGACATATCCGAACAGGGCGCTCCTGCCCTCAAAATCCTCCTCGATGATCCCGTAATTCCCGATCAGCGGGAAGGACTGCGTCACCAGCTGCCCGTAATAGCTCGGGTCGGTCAGCGTTTCAATATAGCCCTCCATCCCCGTGGTAAATACCAGCTCGCCCACGCGGTCGATCCCGGCGCCGACGCGCCGGCCTTCAAATACGGTGCCGTTGCTGAGCACCAGATATCCCTTCGTCGACATGCGATCCCCTCAACCCCTGAACAGTCCTCAAAAAAACAGCGCCGGAAAACAGTGCTTCCGTGCGCTTATTGTACATGAAACGCATTCATTTGGCAAGCCGCCCCCGGGCCGGAATTGGCGGCGGGAGCGGCTTGCAGTGTATATTTCCTGTTTATTGTCCGGTCCGTTTGCGCACCATCGGGCCCAGGCGGCGGATCACCTCGCGGGCGAGGATGCCCGTGGCCGCGCCGGTGACCAGCGCCACCAGCATCAGCACCGCCATGTAGCCCAGCAGCACGCCGGGGGCGACCTCTGTCATGACCAGCATCGCGGCCAGGACCTGGCCCACGTTGTGCAGCACCGCGCCGACCATGCTGACGGTGATCACGCTGAGGCCCTTCATGCGGCTCAGCGGGATCATGCCGGCCAGGCTCAGCGCGCCGCCGCACAGCGCGAACAGCATCGTCATCGGGCTGCCGAACAGCAGGCCGGATAGTCCCACCTTGAGCAGCATCAGCAACACCGCCGACTGCCAGTCCATCAGGTACAGCGCGAACAGCAGCACCCCGTTGCTGATACCCAGCTTCACGCCGGGTACCGGCGAGGGCACCAGCCCCTGGAGCAGGGTTTCCACATAGCCCAGGATCAGCATCATCGCCACCAGCAGGCCGCCCAGCGCGACGCGGTACCCGAGGGATCCGCTTTGCCTGCGCATATCCGGCTCAGCCTCCCACCGTCGCGGCGATGACCGCCTTGATGGTGTGCATCCGGTTCTCCGCCTCGTCAAAGACGATGGACTGCGGGCTCTCAAAGACCTCGTCGGTGACCTCCATTGCGGTCAGCCCGTACTTGCGGTGGATCTCGCGGCCGATGCCCGTGTTCAGGTCGTGGAAGGAGGGCAGGCAGTGCATGAACCGGCACTGCGGCCCGGCCAGCGTCATCAGCCTGGCAGTCACCTGATACGGTTTCAGCGCGTCGATGCGCTCCTGCCACACGGCGTCCGGCTCGCCCATGGACACCCAGACATCGGTGTACAGCACGTCCGCGCCCGCAACGGCGGTTTCAGGGTCTTCGGAAAAGCTCAGCTCCGCGCCGGTTTCGGCGGCGATGGCCCCGCACTGCGCGCGCAGCGCCTCCGACGGCCAGTAGGCCTTCGGCGCGCACGCGGTGAAGCGCATGCCCGTCTTCGCCGCGCCGATCATCAGGCTGTTGCCCATGTTGTAGCGCGCGTCGCCCAGGTACACCAGCTTGCGCCCGCGCACCCCGCCGAAGTGTTCCCGGATGGTCAGCAGGTCGGCCAGCACCTGCGTGGGGTGGTACTCGTTGGTCAGGCCGTTGAGCACCGGCACGCCGGCATACTGCGCCAGGGCTTCAACGATTTCCTGCCCGTAGCCGCGGTATTCGATGGCGTCGTACATCCGGCCCAGCACGCGCGCGGTATCGGCGATGGATTCCTTTTTGCCGATCTGGGAGCCCTGCGGGTCCAGATACGTGCTGTGCATGCCCAGGTCCGCCGCGGCCACCTCGAAGGCGCAGCGTGTGCGGGTGGAGGTCTTTTCAAAGATCAGGGCGATGTGCTTGCCCTCACACAGCCGGTGCGGCGTACCCGCCTTCTTTTTCGCCTTCAGTTCGGCGGACAGCTCCAGCAGCGCGCCGATTTCCTCCGGCGTATAGTCCAAGAGCGTCAGGAAGCTGCGGCCCGTAAACGTCGTCATACGGTTCCCTCCCGCGTTATTTCGCGTTCTTCACCTGCGTCCAGTAGGTGTTGTAGATGCGCAGCAGGTCCTCGGGAATATCGTGGAAGAACTCGCACCGGTTAATGACGTCCTCAGAGGGGTTGATCGTGGTGTTTTCGGTATACTCCTCGCCCATCAGCTCGATCGCGGCCTTGTTGGGGGAAGAGTACCAGATGTACTCGCAGTTGCGCTGGGCGATGTCCGCGCGGCAGAGGAAGTCGATCAGCTTTTCGGCGTTTTCCTTGTTTTTCGCGTTCGCGGGAATGACCATCGGGTCGATCCAGATGTTGCTGCCCTCGTCCGGCACGACATAGTCCAGGTCCTCGTTCAGCTCCATGGAATACAGCGCGTCGCCGGAGTAGATCAGCGCCAGCGCGGCCTCGCCGGCGACCATCTTGTCCTTGGTTTCGTCCACATAATAGGCCTTCACCAGGGGCTTCTGCGCGATCAGCTTGTCCGTGGCCGCCTTCAGCTCGATCAGGTTGCTGGTGTTCATGGAATAGCCCAGGGACTTGAGCGCGATGCCCATCGTGTCGCGGATGGAGTCCATCATCAGGATGTTGTCCGCGTATTTCTCATTCCACAGGATGTCCCAGGAGGTCACGGGCTCGTCGACCATGGTGGTGTTGTACAGGATGCCCACGGTGCCCCACATGAACGGGACGGTATACTTGTTTTCCGGGTCGTAGTCGGGGTTGATCAGGTTGGGGTCAATGTTCACCAGGTTGGGGATATTGTCAAAGTTCAGCTCCGCCAGCATGTTTTCGGAAATCATGCGCTCCACGCAGTAGTCGGAGGGGAACACCAGGTCGATCTCTCCGCTCGCGGCGTTGCGCACCTGGATCATCATTTCCTCGTTGGTGGTGAAGTACATTTTGTTGACATGGATGCCGGTCTCCGCCTCGAAGTCTTCGAACACGGATTCGTCCATGTAATCGTACCAGTTGTACACGTTGACCACCTCGTCCGCGGCCAGCGCGGCGGGGATCAGGCCAATCACGAGCAGCAGAGCGGCCAGAAGGGATACGGTCTTTTTCATCAGTGGATCCTCCTCAATCAATATTGGGTGAATGGGTAACAGCGCAAGATCAGTTTTCTTCCTTGGTGCGCCGGTTGACCAGCAGCAGCAGCCCGAGCAGGGCGATGAACATCAGCGCGGACAGCGCGTTCATAGTGGGCTTGATGCCCTTGCGCGCCTGGGAGTAAATCAGGGTGGACAGGTTCTGCACCA
The DNA here is from genome assembly GCA_946536315.1 of uncultured Clostridia bacterium. GTDB lineage: Bacteria > Bacillota > Clostridia > Christensenellales > Aristaeellaceae > UBA4246. Next base: position 5,917 of record CAMNEH010000015.1, on the reverse strand, counting down.
GCGGCGAGGTGGTGAAATAGCTGATGGTGAAGTCGTCCAGCGACAGCGTGAACGCCAGCAGCGCGCCGGTCACCACGCCGGGCATGACCTCCGGCAGGATCACGTGCCACAGCGCGTACATCGGGGTCGCGCCCAGGTCCAGCGCCGCCTCGTAGCTGTGCTTGTTCATCTGCTTGAGCTTGGGCATGATGGACAGGATCACGTACGGCGTGTCAAACGTGATGTGCGCCAGCAGCATGGTCACATAGCCGCGTTCCACGCGGGTGAAAATGAACAGCAGCATCAGCGAGATACCGGTCACGATGTCCGGCATCGTCATGGGGATGTTGTTCAGCGTCAGCATCAGCGTCTGCGGCCGCTTGCGCATGGCGTGGATGCCGATCGCGGCGAAGGTGCCGATGATCGTGGAGAACAGCGCCGCCAGCACCGCGATGGACAGGGTGATCCACAGCGCGTTCAGGATGTCCGGGTCCCGGAACAGCTGCTCGTACCACGTCAGGGAGAAGCCCTCCCACTTCGCGCGGGACTTGCCCGCGTTGAACGACTGCACGATCAGCACCACGATCGGGATGTACAGGAAGAAGAGCACCAGCGCGAGGTAAAAGCGCTTGATGAATTTCATCATACCAGCCCGCCTCCTTCCGAATCCGGGTCCACCTTCTGCAAAAGCCCCAGGCTCAGCAGGATCAGGATCATCATGATCAGCGACAGGGCGGAGCCCACGTTCCACTCGTTCAGGCTGGTGGACAGGAATTTGGATTCGATCAGGTCGCCGAACAGCTGCACCTTGCCGCCGCCCAGCAGCCTGGAAATGTAGAACGTCGTCACCGCCGGCATGAACACCATGGTGATGCCGCTGACCACGCCCGGCAGGGACAATGGCACCGTCACCTTGTAGAATACGCGCCACTTGTTGCAGCCCAGGTCCATCGCGGCCTCGGACAGCTTGTAGTCCATCTTGTTGAGCACGTTATAGATGGGGAACACCATGAACGGCAGGAAGTTGTAGATCATGCCCACCTGCACGGCGACCGTATTGTTCAGCAGCTTCTGCCGCCCGACGCCGAGCCATTCCAGGACCGTGTTGATCAGGCCGTTGTCCTCCAGCAGGCTCATCAGCGCGATGGTGCGCAGCAGGAAATTCATCCACATCGGCACGATGAACAAAATCACCAGCGTGGGCCCGAGCCTGAATTCGCGGTCCGCCATGATGTGCGCGGCCGGATAGCCCATCAGCAGGCACACCACCGTGCAGATGAAGGCCATCCACAGCGAAAACACCAGCGTGTTGATGTTGATCGCGTTGCGTCCCAGCCCCAGGTCATCGGCGGTCAGGCCCATCTCCGCGTACTGCGCGATCAGGGCGGCGTTCTCCTCGCGCGCGTGGTAGTTCGCGTCCCAGAAGCTCTTGAAGTTGTCCAGCGTAAAGTTTCCCGCCGGATCCGTGAAGGAAAAGTACGCCACCAGCAGGCACGGCAGCACCGTGAAAATGATCAGCCACAGGATGTACGGCGACGCGAAGATCGGGCGGCGGAAGCCGCGGTTCTGGCGGATGTACGCCACCAGCAGCCCGATAAACACGAGCAGGCCCAGCCCCATCAGCCAGTACCCCCAGACGGGCACCTGAAAGTTGGTCATTTCGCAGGCGCCTCCTCCGTCATCCGGTGCATGATGTGGATGTTGAACGGCACCACGGCGAGCCCCACGCGGGAGCCGACCGGCTGCATGGCCGTGGAATGCACCTTCCACGTGGTCTCTCCGGCGTCCACCATCATCTCGTAGTGCACGCCCTTGAACAGCACGGAGCGCACGACGCCCGTCACCTGTCCGGCGTCCTCGCCCACCAGCAGCACGTCCTCGGGCCGGACCACCACGTCCACCGGCGCGTCCTCGCCGAAGTCCGTGTCCACGCACGGGAATTCCTCGCCGCAGAATCGCACCAGCTCGTCATGGATCATCGTGCCGGGGAAGATGTTGCTCTCCCCGATAAAGTTGGCCACGAAGGCGTTCTTGGGCTCGTCGTAGATGGACTTCGGCGACCCGATCTGCAGGATGTGGCCGCCCTGCATCACCACGATGGTGTCGGACATCGTCAGCGCCTCTTCCTGGTCGTGGGTGACGTACAAAAAGGTGATGCCCAGCCGCTGCTGCATGGATTTGAGCTCTATCTGCATCTCCTTGCGCAGCTTCAGGTCCAGCGCGCCGAGCGGCTCGTCCAGCAGCAGCACCTCCGGCTCGTTGACCAGCGCGCGCGCGATGGCGATGCGCTGCTGCTGGCCGCCCGACAGCGAATCCACCGAGCGCTTGCCGAAGCCCTGCAGGTTGACCAGGTCCAGCATTTTATCCACCCGGCGGGCGATTTCGTCCTTCGGCATTTTCTTCAGCTTCAGGCCGAAGGCGATATTGTCACGCACGTTGAGATGCGGGAACAGCGCGTATTTCTGGAATACGGTATTCACCTTGCGCTTGTACGGCGGCAGGCCGGAAATGTCCTGCCCGTCGAAGATGACGCGCCCGGTATCGGCGTTCTCAAAGCCGCCGATGATGCGCAGCGTCGTCGTTTTGCCGCAGCCGGACGGGCCCAGCAGGGTCACGAATTCTTTCTTGCGGATATACAGGTTGATGTCCGACAGGACCGTGACCCCGTCATAGGCCTTGCTGATCCCCTCCAAGGTGATCAGGCGCTGTTCTTCCACCATGCGCTTGTCCTCCGATTAAAAATTTGGCGGGTCGGTGACCCAGATGAACCTGGCCGCAAGCCGGCCGTCGTTGCGGATCGAGTGCGTAGACTTCGGGTGCAGGCAGAAGCTCTCGCCCGCGTGCACCTTCTGGCGCGCCGCGCCCGTCAGCAGGGTGATGGTGCCGCTCATCACGTAGCCGAATTCCTCGCCCTCGTGCGGGGTGAATTCCTCCGTCTGCCCGCCCGCGCCGAGCTCCACCAATATCGGCTCCATGCTGTTCTTCTGCGCGTTGGGCACCAGCCAGGTGATCCGCCCGTGCAGCTGGTCCCCGTCCTCCTTGACGAACATGTCCGCGCGGGTGTAGACGGTTTTCTCGTTGCCGTCCTCGCTGAAAAACTCCTTCAGCGTACAGCCGAGGCATTCCAGCATGTCCGTCAGCGTGGCGATGGACGGGGACGCCAGATTGCGCTCGACCTGCGAAATGAAGCCCTTGCTCAGCTCGCAGCGGTCCGCCAGCTCCTCCTGGGTCAGCCCCCTGCGCAGCCGGAGGCCCTTGAGGTTTTCTCCGATGTCCATGTTTCACCGCCTTTGCTTCTGGTCCCCGCCCGGCCCGCGGCCGGACAGATACCAAACTTTTTGTTTAGCCTGCCTGAAGTTTACTGTCACTAAACTTTTCGGCGAGAAGTATTAAACCACATGCGCGTGCTTTTGTCAATAAGCGCCGACAGTTTTTTTCACTGAGCTTCACGCTTTCCCTTCCTGTATTGTGACGATTTCTGCCGTTCATCAGGCTTTTTCCTTGTTGGTGAATCCCCGTGAATCATTCAGATTTGGGAAAATTTTCAAAAGATGCAATAAAATCCCTATCTATGACGTCTGTATTTGTGTAAGCACATTTTGCTTCGGCAAATCAATTTCAGAAGACCCACACAGGAGGTGTCCGCCATTTCTGAAACGATCGTCACTCAGCGGCTATCCGATAGTGACATTGAAACAGTGACGCCAACTCACCAGTTCCACCCCCACGAGCAATTCAACGCTTTGCCCGGCAAAGAGGTCCCTTCCTGGCGCACAGCCTTCAGCAAGACCTACGACCTGGGAAGCGGACGGTTTCAGGACGTAGCTACACCGCGAACGGCATGGCCTGTGGCGGACGGCGGTGCGAGTACGGCGACTGCCGCACGACGGTGACGGAGCTGATGTCGGCGGATGGCGGCGGGTTGACACCAGGCAAATCCCTGGTGTATCATTTCAATGACGCGGGGAACGCGATATCGGTGAACGACGGAATCGGCTACGGATGCTTCGCGGGTTACAATACACTTAATGCTCGATGTAGCGCAGCCACTTAAATAATAAGCTTTGCCCTAAGAATCATGTATAAGGAGCAGGAGTCCAATGTCTGATCTGTATGCTAAGCCAGGAGCACAGGTTTTCATCCATATTCCTCACATTGATAGTTCATACGCTATGAATTGCTTAAAAACCCTTAGATCGTTTTTAGATGTTTTTGAACACTTTATGGACGATTTTTCAGAAGAATGGTGTATATATCAAAATAAGCGAATCACATATAGAGAATGGCATTTCAATCAGAATAACATTGCTGAATGTAAGAATGATTATAATGATATGGCGGATCAGATTGCATATATTTGTATCAATTTGAGATACAGAGAATATGATGCCACTAATCTTGCTTCTTTGAGTGCAACCATTAACAGACTGGACAATGGTAATATACCTATGACGAAGGATGAACGGGCAGTATGTATACATATAACGCAAAGGCTTTGGCTACTGCTCAATACAACAGAATTATTAGAAATGACTAAATATGCAGTGTTTATGCTTGGCGCAAGCTATGCCTGTATAGATAGTAATAGAATTGTCCCAACCAGCATATACACGGCACCGTTTCGTTTGTGTTCCAATAATGTACATTTGATTAGTCCAGAGGAAAGGATACCTGGTATCTTCTGGTGGCAGTATATCTCAGAAAAAATGCTTTCTGCTGTATCATGCACACATCAGTATTTGATCAATGCACCTTGTGACTATAGCAAAATAGATGATCAGTATTCTCATAAAGTACAGGGGATCTGTCTAAAGTTACATCAGAAGCTCATTTTAGGATCTCGCGCATCTAAAATGCTTGAACAAAGATTACAGCTTCGAGCTTATCTGGAGCCTTTTCTATATCATCCTGATATTGATTTGTTATTGCATTATCTTAACGATCCTTTCATTAGATATGATTTTGAGCTAATGCCACTCACACAAAAAGAAATCAAGCAAGTAAGCATCATGCAGGGTTTAGTGTGCGCAGGACAACTTCAAGCGAGTGATGGGGGTGAGGTTTGACGCAGAAACGACGAACAATCTTAACTGCAAGTACGGCGCGAACCGGCAGATCACGCGGGTGAACGACTACCGGCTGAACCGGGTGACCACCACGGAGTACGACCTGGCAAACCGGCCCATGCAAACGATGCTGCGACAAGGCACCCTGCACCTGTATACTGGCACCGTGGGCTATGACGGGTACGGCAATCTTCAATACTTCATGGAGAAGATCGGCACGGCCCTGTCCTATTACCGGACGTGGTTCACCTACGACCGGGAGAACCGCCCGACCCGGCTGGACTACAGCGACGGGAGCATACTGGCCTATACCTACGACAGCATCGGCCGGCTGCTGAAGCGGACGCTGACGGTGGGGAGCGCGGCGTATGAGACCGCCAATACCGTAAAGCTGTTTTGGCAGAAGGTACAGAAGTGACACCGCTATATTCTGATGATACAGGAGAATGGTATTATTGTAATACACCAGAGGGAATGGGCTGGATTGACAAGCATTATCTTGTGAGGTATTGAATATGGTATTGCGGACAATTAACACATTGCTGGCGGTCGTTTTGTTAATATTTATAACTACCACTAACGCACGTTCTTCTGAGGTCGAAAAGGAGTATTACTTCTATAATAAAAATGGATTATACGTTTGGTTGTATTCTACTGTTGAAGAATGCATACAACAAGGAACGACAGATAGTTATCTACTAAACGGTTTTGTAATTGGAGCTGCCAATATTGTTAAACATGAATTATTTGTTGAAATACATATAGCTGACCATGTTTTATATTGCAATCCTAATTATCTTGTAAATGTTTCTCCACATATCCTGAATTCCCGGATCACATAACTATGCATCCGCCGGTTGCCCCGAGGCCAG
>CAMNEH010000014.1 GCA_946536315.1 uncultured Clostridia bacterium | reverse complement strand
AAGGGCGATGGCGTTGCAGCCGTATTTGTCCGCCAGGGACTTCATGGCCACCTTGAGCTCGGCCACGTGCGCCAGGTACTCGTTCTCGATTTTGCAGGTCATATTGGCCTTGCAGTAATCCACGACCTTCTGAACCTCGCGCTGTTCTTCCCGCCATTTCCGCATTTCGGCGTACAGCTCTGGCAGGGGGATGGGAGCGAGCTGGATGTTGAATTTTTCAAGCAGCTCGCCCTCGTTGCACATGGTGCTCCAGAAGTCGAAGGGCCTGGGCCCGATCTGCAGGATGCGGGTATGGCGGAACACCCGCACGACGTTGCACACCGCCAGGAAATCCCGGATGCCGCGCTCGAATTCGGGGTCCTCGAGATTGCAGTTGTTCATATAGGTGAACGGCACGCGGAAGCGGCGCAGCACCTTGCCGGTGGCGAACAGGCCGCACTGGCTGTCCCTCAGCCGCATGCCGTTGGCATCCGGGCGCTCGTCACGCGGTCCCCACAGCAGAACGGGGACGTTCAGCGCCTTGGCCAGCCTGGCGCATTCGTATTCCGTACCGAAGTTTGCGTGCGGTAAAAACAGACCGTCGACTTTTTCCTGCTGGAATTTGGCGATGATCTTCTCAAGGCCGGCGTCGTCATAGAGCAGGCCCTCTTCGTTGACGTCGTCAATGTCCACAAAGTCGATGTTCAGCTCCCGAAGACGGCTGGCGGTGAGCTTCCGGTATTCCACGGCGGCCGGCGCGCTGAAGATGGCCCGGCGGGTAGGGGCGAAGCCCAGTTTGATCTGTGCGCTCATGTTCAAACCTCCTTATGATCCTGCGGTTGGATGGTATAGACAACAGTCCAGACGCCGGAGCCCGTTTCGGTCTGCCAGCATCCGGCGGGATTCTTGGTAAAGGGCAGCTCGCTTTCCGGCGCCTGCGCGCCCTCCTCCAGGACGATCGCGGCGGTGGCGTTGGCCGGGACGGTCACGGTGAGCGTGATCTGATCGCCGCTGCGCCGCCACGCGGAGGCTACGGCGCCATAGGAGCTGTCATAGGACGCCTGCGCCCAGTCAAGCCGGCGGCCGGTCCTGGGAGAGACGATCGTATGGGCGTAACCCGGCGCACGCTCGTCAATTTCCAGTCCGGCGACGGTCCGGTACAGCCATTCGCCGACTGCCCCGTAGGCGTAATGATTGAAGGAGTTCATGTCCGGGCTCCACATGGTGCCGTCGGGCTTCAGGCCGTCCCAATGCTCCCAAATGGTGGTCGCGCCAGCCTTGACCTCATAGAGCCAGGAAGGGTAGTCCTCCTTCAGGAGCAGATCGTAGGCCTCGTCGACGCAGCCGTTCTGGCTCAGCGCGTGGCAGAAGTACGGCGTGCCGACGAAGCCGGTGACCAGGTGACCGCCGGTCTGACGCAGCAGCCGCCTGAGCCCGGCGGCCGTCCCCGCGATGCCCTCCGGGGGGATCAGGCGGAAATACAGGGCCACGATATGGGCGGTCTGGGTCTGGACCTTCATGACGCCGCGCTCATCCAGGAAGGTCGACTGGAATTTCCGGATGATTCGCTGCCTGAGCGCTTCGTACTCCCGGGCCAGTTCCGTGCGTCCCAGGACCTGGCACGCCTTGACGAACAGCCCGGTGGAATAGGCATAGTAAGCGGTGCAGGTCAGGTCGTTGGGCGTGGCGCCGAAATAACTGCCATCGGCGGCGTCCAGGGCGACCCAGTCACCGAACTGGAGCTTGTAGTTCCAGATATCATCGACCGCGTGATCCCGCATGAAGTCGATCCAGGCCTTCATGCTGTCGAACTGGTCGCGCAGCACAGCGGTATCGCCGTAGGTCAGGTACAGCGTCCACGGCAGGATGACGGCCACGTCGGCCCAGGCGGCCGCCGAATGGGTGCCCTGGCCCAGCAGCCAGTCATTCACCTGCACGTACTGCAGCTGATTGGGCACGATATGGGGCACGCCGCCGCCGCATGCCCGCTGGTCAATGGCCACATCGCGCAGCCACTTGCGGAAAAACGGATAGGTATGGCGCAGGAAGGCCGCGGTCCTGCAGAAGATCTGCGCGTCCCCGGTCCAGCCCATGCGCTCGTCCCGCTGGGGGCAGTCGGTCGGAATATCCAGGAAATTGCCCCGCAGGCTCCATTCAATGTTCTGCTGCAGCCGGTTGACGAGCGGATCGGCGCAGGCAAAGCTGCCCGTCTGCGGCATTTCGGAGTGGACGACGCAGGCGGTAAAGGCTTCCGCGCGTACCTCCTCCGGCCACTCCTCGATCAGCGCGTAGCGGAAGCCCTGGAAGGAGAACAGCTCGTCGTACACGGCCGGGCTTTCGTCCCGGCAGAGATAGCGGATCTCCGCGAGCGCGCCGCGCAGGTTGTCAAAATAAGCGTTCCCGTCCGCGTCGAGGGTTTCAAAGCAGCGCAGGTGCGCCAGCGCGCCGGCCTGGCCGCGTACGGTGAACCGGACATAGCCGGTCAGGTTCTGGCCGAAGTCGAGCACGGTCTCGCCCCGGGGCGTGGTCAGGATCTCCCGTACAGGGAGCGTCATGACGACTTCCGGGCGCGCCGCTGCCTGGGGGCTCAGGGCGGTCAGCGGATAGGCCACCGTGCCGACAGGGCGCCACAGCGTGTCCGCCGGCCGGTACTGCCGGGCAAATTGCCGCTGGTCGTTCTTCTCCTCGTCGGTGTAGCTCTGCTTCATGCGATCGATGATCGGCGTAAAGGGCGGCTCGGGCCGGTCGTCTCCGAGCGCGGGCGTAAACCCTGGCGCGTTCCAGCCGGGCTGCGCCAGCCGCGCGTCATACCGTTCGCCGTCGTAGATTTCTGAGAAGGTGACGGGAGAGGCGCAGCCCAGCCAGCTTTCGTCGGTCACGACGGTGTCCTCCGTGCCGTCCTCATAGCGCAGGGTCAGCTGCGCCAGCAGGGCGGTACGCGTGCCATAGATGCAGCGCTCGTGAATGAAGCCCATCATTCCCTTGTACCAGCCAGCGCCCAGGTGCGCGCCGAGAACGTTTTCTCCCTGCTTCAGCAGGCGGGTGACCTCCCAGGTCTGATAGCACAGGTGCTCGTGATAGGAGGTCCAGCCAGGCAGCATCTTCTCATGATTGACGGCCTCGCCGTTGATATACAGGTGGTACAGCCCCAGCGCGGTCGCGCAGACAAAGGCCTCGCGGACGGGCTTTTCGACGCGCCAGGCGGTGCGCAGCAGCGTGCCGCCGGACTGGACCCAGTCGTTTTCGCGCTCCGCGGTGATAAAGCGGCCCTGCCACTGTCTGCCGATCATGCCGGTGATCAGGCAGGCGCTGCGCCAGTCGGTGACGCCCGCAGTGGTCCAGGCCATGGCGCGCAGATGGTACTTCCGGCAGGGCAGTAGGGCAAGCTCCGGCACGGGGACATGCGCGGATTCGGCGCTTTCCACGCGTCCGCTGTCATACACACAGCGTTCGAAGCGGTCGTTGTCCGCCAGCTGCCACCGATAGGCGGTCTGGCGCACGTTCCGCTCGTCGCTCGCAAGCGTCCAGCCCAGGTTGGGCAGCGTTTCCACGCCCACCGGCGGGACGGGACTGTAATCGAACAGGATGCTTTCAATCTGGATCATTCGCGGCCTCCCGGCTGAGACGCCCTCAGTACCCACACATCCCGGCCTGCAATCGTCGCCTGTCCGGTGACGGTTTCACCGGTCAGCAGGCTCTTGAGCGCACAGCCGCCGAAATCCACCCGGGCGGGCTCCTGGCCGTGATTGATGACGAAGCAGGTAACGCCCCGGTCATTGACGCGCTGCGTGATCTCCACACCCGGGTCAGCGTTGAAGAGTCCCTTCAGGCCGGTGTCCGCGCAGATCACCTCCAGCAGATCCGACAGGAAGGCCCCGTCGGGCTGGGTGCCGATGTAATAGGCCTTGCCCTTTCCGAAGGCGTTGCGCGTGACGCATGGCATCCCGGCGTAAAAATCCTCGCCGTAAACGGCCAGCGGCTCTGCGCCGCGGACATGCAGCAGATCGCAGAGGAAGGTGCAGCCATAGCTGTCCGCAGGCAGGCGGACGGGACCGTTCACGATCATGCGGTTGCTTTCGTCCGGCCGCAGCGCGTCGGTCTCCTCCACCCAGATGCCGAGCGCGTCGCGCAGCTTGCCCGGATACTCGCCGAATACGCAGCGGTCATTCTCATCCACCAGGCCGCTCATGACCGTGGCCACCAGCGTGCCGCCGTCGCGGACATAGGCGGTCAGCTGCTCGGCCACGCCCGCCTTGGTCATGTACAGCATCGGCGCCACCACCAGGGCATAGCCGGAGTAATCGGTATCCGCAGCGGGATTGACAAAATCCACCGCGATGTTGCGGTCATGGAAGGGCTTATAGTACCGGGCGAGGGTCTTCAGATAGTCCATGTCCTTGCTCGGCCCGCTGGACAGCTCCAGCGCCCACCAGTTGTTCCAGTCCATCAGGATGGCCGCTTTGGCGGGGGTCCGGCCCTCCAGGAAGGCGTCGCCCAGGTGTTCGAGCTCGTGGCCGAGCGTTTCGGCCTCCCGGAAGACCCGCGTATCGTCACGACCGGCGTGGCTGATGATGGCGCCGTGGAATTTCTCCTGACCGGCCACGGACTGGCGCATCTGAAAGAAGAGGCAGGTATCCGCGCCGTGGGCCATGGCCTGGTAGGACAGCAGGCGGACCTCGCCGGGACGCTTCAGCTTGTTGTACGGCTGCCAGTTCTGCTGGTTGGGGGACTGCTCCGTCAGCACAAAGGACTGTCCGCCCTTCAGGCCGCGCATGATATCGTGCTTCATGGCGACGAAATGGGGCGGATCCTGCGGCCAGGGATAGTTGTCCCACCCGACCACGTCCATCTGGCGGGTAAAGGTGAACTGGTCCAGCTTTTTGATAAAGCCGCTCATGTTGGTCAGTATGGGAATCTCGGGGTTGTAGCTTTTCAGGACGTCATATTCGTTGCGGAAGCACTCCACGGTCGAATCCGTCAGGAAGCGCATATAGTCCAGCTGGATGGCCGGATTGAAACGGTAGTCGTCATTCAGCTCCGTCGGCAGCGTGACTTCTTCAAAGGATGTGACCGTGCGGCCCCAGAAGGCGGTGTGCCAATGCTCGTTCAGCCCGTCGACATTGCCGTAACGCCGGCGCAGCCAGAGGCGGAACCGGGCCTGGCAGGTGGGACAGTAGCAGGAGGTGCCGTATTCGTTGGACACATGCCACATCGCCAGGGCCGGATGATGGGCGTAGCGCCGGCCGAACTCGTGCGCGATGGCCGCGGCGCGCTCCCGGTATTTCAGGCTGTTCACGCAGAAAAACACGCGCATGCCGTGGGTGCGCTTTCTGCCCTGGATATCGACAGGCAGGACCTCGGGATAACGGGTGGAAAGCCAGGCCGGCTGGGCCGTGGTCGGCGTCGCCAGACAGACGCGGATGCCGTTGCGCCAGATGACATCGAGGATGTGATCCAGCCATTCGAAGTTGTACACGCCCTCGTCAGGCTCCAGCTTCGCCCATGAAAACACAGGAAGCGTCAACAGGTTGATGCCCGCTTTTCTGAACAGGCGCATATCCTCCTGCAGCGTGGCTTCATCCCACTGATCCGGGTTGTAATCTCCTCCATAGTAGATCCGGTCCGCTCGTTTCATTATCATTCCCCTTTATTTTGATTTGACGGAATCCCGCATCACCAGTTCGACGCCGACCTGGGTTTTGATGCAGCAGGGCATCGGCTGCTGCGGCAGGGTCAGCAGGGTGCGTACGACGGTGCGTCCGAGCTCCTGACGGAATACGTGGACAGTGCTGAGCTGGGGCGTGCAGGCCAGGCAGATGGCGGTATCGTCCATGCCGATGATGGATACGTCGTCGGGCACCTGATAGCCCGCCTCCCGGATCGCCCGCATGCAGCCGATGGCCATGATGTCGTTGGCGGCGAAGAAGGCATCAGGCAGCGGTTTCCCCGCGCGGAGCAGCGCCTTCATGTCTTCGTAGGCGCCGTTCATGGTCGGCTGGACCGGCCAGATCATGCTGTCCTCCAGCTGGAGGCCGTGTCTGGCCAGCCCCGCCGTCAGGCCCAGCTGGCGGTCGGTCATGTTATTGAAGCTGATGCTGCTGGTGATGTGCTGAATGTCGCGATGGCCGGCGTCGAACAGGGCTTCGGCGGCCAGAAAGCCGGCTTGCCAGTTGTTCATCACCACAGAATGGATATTCTCCATCCGGAACAGGTTGTCCAGCACGACCATGGGGGACCTGAAATTCCGGTACAGCTTCAGCTCTGTTTCGTTCATTTCCGTGCCGAGCAGGATGATGCCGGCGCATTCCTCTGAACGGAACGCATTGATCTGGTCCAGATAATCGCTGTCCAGCTTTGAGCTGATGTGGCTGATGAACAATTCGAGGTCCATGCGGTGGCATTCCAGCTGAATGCTTTCGATCAGCTCCGAAAAGAACGGCGTATCCATGACCACCATGCCGTGGGAACGGAAAATGATCAGGCGGACGTGGCGGCTGGCCCTGTTGCTTTCCCGGCTCGGCTGGTATCCCATTTCATGGGCGAGGGCGATGATGGTTTCCTGAACGGACTTGCTGACGCCGGGGCGTCCGTTGAGCGCGTTGCTGACGGTAGCGGGGGAGACATTGGCGCGTTTCGCAATGTCCCGCAGCGTATATTTCATCGGTCATTCCCCTTTTTCTGGAGGTCTCATGGTGTTTCGTGGCAGGTATGGTTTATGTCGCTTCAGACCAGATCAGGTCCGGGAGGCCGCTGGCGGATACCGTGAGCTGCAGCGGACCGGCGTCCCGGCGGATGACGGCGCTCACGGCGCCACGCCACGCGCGGGCGCCGCCGTCCTGAAAGCCTTCCTCGGAGGCGGGATCGGCGCTGCCCGCGGCGAGCAGAGTCCCGCCGCTTACCCGGAACCGGATCATCCGATGGTCAAACGCGCGGGGGACGCCATCGGCGTCTACAATGTCCGCCGTCACAAAGATCAGCGCGCCGTCACCTTCCGCGCGCAGTGCCAGCCGGGCCGCTTCACCCGGGGTATGCAGGCAGGCGCACGCGCCGTTTTCATCGAATGCTTCCAGGATTCCGGGCGCGTAGGGAAGCTCAAAAGTGCCGATGCCATCCCTGCAGGGGGCTGTGTCGATCGTCCGGCCGTTGAGCCGAAGGGTGATTTCCCGGGAGGCGCTGTACACCTCCACCAGGACGGGCTTTCCTTCATAGCCCGGGTAGTCCCAGGCGGAATCCCTTTCCGGCCAGGCCCAGTAGGATACGTCGCCGTCGACGCGATGATGGGCCGGATGCTGCACGGCGATATAGGGCCGCTCCAGCGTTCCCCAGACGGCCCGCCGGTAATAGCCGGCCGGGTTCATCCGTCCGCAGAGGTCCATATCGGCGCAGTTGGCCTGACGCCAGGGCCAGCGTTCAAAAAAGCCCTGCCCGTCCTCCGCCCGTCGCCATACATGGCCGATACCGGCCTCGCCCAGATAATCGATGGCGGCCCAGGCAAAATCGCCGATGATGCGGGGTTGCGCGAGCGTCAGCCGCCAGCATTCCGACGCCTCCCGGGCGACGCTTTCCGTGCCGCACAGAAAGCGCTGTGGCCAGGCGGCCAGGTCTTTCTCATAGCGGCGAGACAGGTAATTGTAACCGGCGACGTCAAGCGGGGCCAGGAACCGTTCGCTCAGCGCTCCGAAATAATCGATGCTGTCCGGATCGTCCGCCTGCACGTTGGCGTCCAGCATGTCCAGCCGCCGCTTCCCGATGTTGTTCAGCGCGGCGGTCACCAGCAGCGTTTCGTCCATGGCGCGGACGGCTTCGCACATCTGCCGGCACAGGGCGTATCCGTCGCCGGAACCGTCGCGCTCCGGAATTTCGTTGCCGATCGACCAGAGGATGACCGATGGATGGTTCCAATCCCGTTGAATCATCGCGCGCAGGTCCTGCTGCCAGTGCTCCCGGAACCAGAGATGGTAGTCGTAGGGGTTCTTGCCGACGTTCCATACATCCGTGAATTCGTTCATCACCAGCAAGCCCAGACGGTCGCAGGCGTCCAGGAATGCCGGGGCCGGCGGGTTATGGGCGCATCGGACGGCATTGAAGCCGCTGTCCTTGAGCAGCTTCGCCTTGCGGTATTCCGCCTCCGGCAAGCTGACCGCGCCGAGCAGGCCGTTGTCGTGATGCACGCAGCCGCCGCGCAGCTTGATGGGACGCCCGTTGAGCGTCAGCCCCCGGTCAGGATCGAGCTGGACTTCGCGGAAGCCGATCTGCAGCGCCGCTTCATCCAGCGTGACCCTATCCCGGATCAGCTCGGCGGTCAGCGTATACAATCGCGGCGTGTCCGGCGACCAGGCTTCCACGCGGGGTACAGCTTCGGTGACGGTCAGGCGCTCGCTGTCCACGTTCCGTTCCGTTTCCCACAGTGGCAGGCTGTCGTTATCCAGCAGGCACAGGCGAATTCTGTAGCCGCCTTGCGCCGCCTCGGGATATACCTGTATGTCTGTCCGCAGCGACCAGTTGTCCGGGCTTTTCTGCTGTGTCCGTACATGAAGCCCGTCAGGCACGAGCGCGGCCAGAGGCCCGGTCAGCAGGCACACGGGACGGCAGATGCCGGTGCCGGTATACCAGCGGGAATTCGGCAGCGCGTCGCCGTGCACATTGACGCGGACGTGTTGAGTGCCCGTCCGCAGCCTGCCGGTCAGGTCGGCCACGAAGGACAGATAGCCGTAAGGCTGCCGCACGAGCAGCGCGTCGTCCAGGTAGACCTCAGCGCTCGGGAACACGCCCTCAAACGCGAGCATGATCCGGCCGGAGAGCATGTCCTCCGTCACCTGCAGGTCATGGTCATAAATGATGTTGGCGCCCTGAAACCAGCCGCCCGCGCTGCCGGACTTGCTGTCAGCCCGGCGGGGGAGGTGCTGACTGACATCGTGGGGCAGCGTGACGGGGGTGTCTCCGGGCACGCCCCAGAGGCGATACGTCCAGCCGCGGCAGAAATCCGTGCTTTTCATCGGGGCTTACTTCCTGTCCAGACGGAGGGCAAAGCCCTCCTCGAAGGGCCGCCGCTCGGGCAGACGAATCGTCATCTGTTCCGCATCCCGGACGTATTCGATGGGGCTGTCGCTGCCCAGCATCCGGACGGAGCGGACCTCGCCCAGCGCGCCGCCCTCGCGGAGGGCGCGCAGGCGCAGGGTATTGTCGTGGGGATGACCAAACCCGATCACGTACACTGCCTCATCCGTCTGCGTATAGCGCACGTCGTCGCCGGTCAGCCGGTACTGGCCGCTCTCGATGGCGAGGCCGTCCTTCATCTGCTGCTTGACACGTTCCACATTGTAGTCTTCGTTCGCGCCGACCGTCACGCCTTCCCCGGCGACGGCGAAGGGGCGGGTAGAGTAGATCGCTTCCCCGTTCACGCTCAGCCATTCGCCGATGCGGGTCAGCTCGCGCACGGCGTCGGGATGGAAGGTGCCGTCCTCCTGCGGACCCACGTTCAGCACCAGGCAGCCGTTTTTGGCGGTCACATCAGCGATCTGCTGAATGATCCGCCCGGCCGGCTTATACTTGGGCTCCTGTACGATGCACCAGGTGATCCTGTCCTCCAGCCGGTCATCCGTCTGCCAGAAAAACGGCTGCTGATCGGCAAAACGCCCGCATTCCACATCGAATACGCCCAGGCCCTTGGGAAAGTCCTCCTGCTTGTAGGTGATGATGCCCTGCGGCACGGCGTCGTAATAGCACTTGGCGGCGGCATAGCGATATTTCTCCGGCAGGATCAGCACCCGCCCGTCAAAGTACAGCACATCGGGCCGGTACTGCTCGCACACCTCCCGGATCTTTTCCAGCCAGGTGTCGCAGAACTTTTGATCCGGCAGACGGTAGGGGATATACCGGTTGGTTTCCAGCGGAAGGGCGGGGCCGTAGTAGATCTCATTGGCGGGGTCGTAAACGTCCGCTTCGTTGTCCGTGGACATAAACCAACCCCAGAGCCACTGATGATGGAAGGTGGCGAGATATTTGATGCCCTGACGACGGAAGGCGGCGGCGCACTCGCCGGCCACATCCCGGTGGGGCCCCGTTTTGACGGAGTTGATGGGATTGACCTTGCTGTCCCAGAGCGAATAGTTGTCGGCATGCTCCGTGACCGGTCCCGCGTATCGGGCGCCGCTGAGCTTGACTAGGTCAGCCCAGGCGTCGGGGTCGAAATGCTCCGCCCTGAACATCGGAATGAAGTCCTTGTAGCCGAATTCGCTCAGCTTGCCGAACCTGCGCTCGTGCTCCAGGTTCTGCTTGCAGCCCTTCAGATACATGTTTCTGGAGTACCACTCGTTTTCGCAGGCGGGCACGCTGTATACGCCCCAGTGGAAAAACAGGCCGAACTTGCCGTCCCGCATCCACTGCGGCGCGTCGTGACGCAGGGGACTCCAATCCATCGTCCAGTTCATAGCACAACCTCCACGTGATCAAATGATATCAGGGGCAAACAGGTCTGTTGGTCGATGATGAGGCCTTCGGGGCCATGAGGATGGCCGCCATAGGATACATACGTTCCTGCGCCGGCCGGCCGGTCCAGGGTCAGCGTCAGCTGAGGCCCGTTCACTGAAATATCCCGCACCGTGAGAGGACCGTTCTCGTCGGCAATCTCAAAATCCGCGGCATCGTGCTGCGCGCGCAGCCGGACCAGCTGTCCCGCGTGCGCGAAGGTCAGACGGATGCCGCCCGGGATGGCTTCGGTTTGCTGCAGCATGGGCGCTTCAAACTGGGGGCCGTTATTCAGCGCGCCGTGGACCTGGCGCGCCAGCAGCTCGCCCAGCCGCACGTTGCCCGCGGCGGAATTGTGGATCTCGTCCGACTGAGGAAGCCCGGCGGTCGGCAGGATCCAGACCCGGTCGATCGTCAGCGCCGCCTGGCGCTGGATCTCCTTGATCGCGCCCCACGCCGCGGCGTCGGGCTGTGTCTCGTACCGGTTCAGCTGCATGGTAAAAAACGGCACTGTCCAGCCCGCGTCCCTGCGGGTGGCGTGGACCAGGCGGGAGAAGCTGTCGGCATACCTTGCCGCGTTGTCCTGATCGGCGTCCGCGCAGCCCTGGTACCACAGGATCGCACGGACATCCGCGCCCGGGCCAAGCTTCTCGATCATGTTGCGGTACAGGTCGCCGTCGCGGCTTTCGTCCCATCGGCTGATAGGAGATCCGCCCTGGGCGGCCTGGATCAGTCCGACGGGCACGCCGGCCAGGTCGGCGTAACGCCGTCCGAAGGATAAAAAGGGCGACGTGCCTGTGACGCTCATCGGCGCGTTCAGGCAGTCCGCCGCGTCCGTGGCGTCGTTCATCGGGTGGGCGGCCATGTCCCAGCTGCCGCGGTTGCGCTTCAGGCGCACCCGCGGATCCGGCGGATCGTACGCCCAGCCCTTGGCGTAGCCGGCCGCGTTCGACTGCCCGGCCATACAGAACACGTCCCCGACCCCGATATGAACGCGGATATCCCCACGGAACATCCAATGCTCACCGCTCGCCCTGGATACCGCGTCCAGCGAGGTTTCGATACGGTAGGGACCGCCCTCAGGCAGCTCGACCTCCATACGCCATTCGCCCTTGACCTCGGGACCGGTCAGCTGGTCGCCGCCCGTCTGATACGTACAGGGCGTCCATGGAAAGATCCAGCTCTGGTCCAGCTCATTCACCAGCCGCAGCACAGGCGTGACGGAGGATACCCCGGCGCGGATCGCGCCGCTTTCGAGCTGCCAGCGTCCGCCGATGGTCAGCCTGGCCTTGCTCCCGTGGCGCTGCAGCACCTGCCAGTCCTGGATCGGGGTCGTGATTTCAACGCCGTAAAACATGCTCAGGTTCCTTTGATGTTCATGGTTGAGAAAGCGCCGTAGAGGCGTTTCCTTTGAAAATGGGCCGGGAGGGATGTCCTCCCGGCCCGGGGATTGGGCCGAATTACTTGTAGTATTCCAGCGAAGCGAGGTTGGTCTTCTCGTTGATGGTCTTGAAGAAGCCGTCGAAGTCCTCGGTCTGGCTCTTCACGCCCGCCACGTAGGCAGCCCACGCGGCGTCATCGTTGATGTCCAGCTCACCGGTGATGAACTGGTTCGCGCCGACCTTGGAATACTTCTCGCAGGCGGAGGTCAGGGTGGACTTCAGCTTGCTTTCTTCGTCGTTCAGGCTGGTCAGCGGAGCGCGGTCATAGGGAGACACGGAATCCGGGCCGCCGTTCACAGCGGTGTCGATCCAGTACTTGCCTTCATAGTAGCCCTTTTCCGGGGACCACCAGGGTTCGGTGCTGGAGTACTGCAGGATGGTGGAGAAGATCTGCGGAACGAAGGGGATGCCGGTGCGGGCGCTGGCGGAAGCCATGATGCCGCGGTCAGCGAGCGCCTGGCCGGGGTTTTCAGCGTTCAGGATCTCATCCACATAGGTGCGGGTGCCGTCCTCGAGGGTCACGAAGTCTTCGCCTTCGACGCCCCAGTTGAGCATCTTGTAGATGTCTTCGGAATACTGATAGTCGATCAGGCGGACGACATATTCCGGATACTCGGTCTCAGCGTCGATGATGATGCCCATGGTCAGGGTGGTGCCGAGGTTCTTGCCGCTCAGCTTGGAGCCCCACTTCCAGGCGGTTCCGAATTCGGAGGAGGGCAGGTAGGCCAGGCCCCATTCCATATCGTCAAGGCCCTTCGCCTGGTTCCAGGACTGCACAGAGCCGGCCCAGAGGGTGGGCACGATCAGGACGTTGCCGTTGGTCGCCTTGGCGTCCACGGATTCGTCGGTGGCGTATTCGGGATCGATGTAGCCAGCCGCGTAGAGCTCATGCATTTCCTTCAGCATGGTGCGGAAGTTGTCTTCGATGGGGCCGAAAGCCCATTCGGTGCCGTTCCAGTAGGTGGTGTCCCAGGTGTGGAAGGTGCCGACGAAGCCGCGGAAGAAGGCCATCCAGGACGCGCCGTTGGACATGACGTACTTCGCGTTTTCGATCTCACCGGCGTCGATCTTTTCCTTCAGGACCGCGCACAGGGCCTTGAACTCTTCCCAGGTGGTGGCGGGCTTCAGGTCGTACTTCTTGAGCACGTCGAAGCGGTAGGCGTAAGCGGAGAAGGACTGACCGCCGGCCAGGTTCAGGTCGTTGTCATAGCCGTCCCAGAACACGTAGGAGGTGCCGTCGGCGTTGGTGACGCCTTCCCAGCCGCCCACGTGGCCGTTGACGAACTCAGGATAGTACACCAGGTAATCCTTGTAATCCATGATGTCCAGCACGGTGGAATCGCCGTCTTCATCCTTGCCGTAGCCGTTCACCAGGGAGCCCTGGGAATAGGTGTTGATGTCGGACAGGTCGCCGGCGGCGAGGTTCACGGATTCGTTGTTGCGGAAGTCGTTCCAGGGCGCGATCTGCCAGGTAATGTCCAGCTTGCAGCCCAGGTATTCTTCCATCTTTTCCTGCCAGAGCTTCTGCATCTTGGTCGGGAGCTGGTCGGTGCCCCAGTTGGCCGTGGTCACGGTCAGCTTGAGCGTGTTGTTGGGCAGCTCGGGGAAGGTGAGTCCGTCGCGGTTCATGGTGCCTTCGGCGGAAGCGAAGGCCATGCAGCCCAGTGCCAGGGCCAGCGCGAGGATCAGCGCGAGGGTCTTTTTCATGGGGATTCCTCCTTTGATGATTTAATTTCACCGCGGACAGGCCGCGGAAAAATCCGTGGTTGATTAGCCCTTCACGGCGCCGACCTGCATGCCCTGCTCGAAATACTTCTGGATGAACGGATAGATCAGCAGCAGGGGCGCGATCGTCGCCACCAGGCAGGCGTACTGTACGTTCTTGGGGTTGACGGTGCCGTTGGTGAGCATGATGTTGGCGTCGCCGCCGAAGGACGAGCCCATGGAGTTCGAGGTGAAGACGATGGAGCGCAGGATCATCTGGATCGGATGGCGGGACGCGTCCTTGATGTACAACAGCGCGCTGAAATAACTGTTCCACATGCCCACGATGGCGAACAGCGAGAAGGAGGCGATCAGCGCCTTGGACAGCGGCAGGATGACGCTGACCAGGATCCTCAGCTCACCCGCGCCGTCGATCAGCGCCGCCTCGCGGATCTCATGGGAGATGCCTCTGAAGAAGGAACGGTACATGAATACGTTCCACGCGGAAACACAGCCGGGCAGCACGAGCGCCCAGGTGGTATTCATCAGGCCCAGGTTGCGGATGTTCAGGTAAGACGGGATCGTGCCGCCGCTGAAAAACATGGTGATCAGCATGATCACGCTGATGGGGCCCTTGAGCTTGAACTCCTGCACGGAGAGCGCGTAGCCCAGGCAGGATGTCAGGGATACGTTCAGCAGCGTGAACAGGAGGGCGTACCAGATGGTCCACAGGTAGGCGGTATAAATCGTCGCCTTGGTGAATACGATTTCATAGCCCTTGACGTTCAGCTCCACCGGCAGGATGCCGACCGCGCCGCGGGTGATCATCCGGCTGGACGACAGCGAAACAGCGATGACATGGAGGAAGGGATACAGGATGATCACACAGAACAGGAGCAGCAGGGCAATCAGCGTGATATCAAAGGCGACGTTTCCGATGCGGATCCTGTTTTTCGGGTTTGAGATGGTTTTCTGGCTCATGTTCCCGCCTCCTCACCAGATACTCTGTTCCGGATCGATGAACCGGACGATGTAGTTGGTTCCGACCACCAGGATCAGGCTGACCAGGGATACGAACAGGTTGACGGCGGTCGCGAACTCGAAGCGGCCGTCCTGAATGCCCATCCGGTATACATAGGTGCTGATGACCTCCAAGTCCATCCGGTTGGTCTCGTTCATCATCAGGAGGATCTTGGTGTAATCCTGAGTGAAAATGTTGCCCGTGTTCAAAATCAGGACAACTGTCGTGGTCGGCAGGATGGCCGGCAGGCAGATATGGCGGATCTTCTGGAAGCGGTTCGCTCCGTCGATGTTGGCCACGTCATACAGCGAAGTATCGACGTTGGAGAGCGCGGACAGGTAGATGATACTGCCCCAGCCGACGCCCTGCCAGATCGCGGAGCCGATGAACATCGGCATGAAGGACGCAGTGCCCGCGTTCATGTTGATCCTTTGCAGGCCGAACAGCGCGCGGATGTTGTTGAATAAGCCGTCCAGGGACCCGAAGGTGTTCAGCATGGAGCAGATGACCACGATGGAAATGAAGTGCGGCAGATAGGAAATGGTCTGCACGGAGCGCTTGAACCATTTGGAGCGGACTTCGTTCAGCATCAGGGCGAGGATGATCGGCATCGGATAGGTGAAAAGCAGCGAGAAGATGCCGACCTTCAGCGTCTGAAGGATGATGTGCTCACAGTTGACGTTCCTGAAAAACTCCTGGAAGTTTTTATACCAGGGGTTCAGCCAGGCGCTGCCCCATACGCCCTTCTTGGGCTTGTAGTTTTTGAAGGCGATCAGCACGCCGTACATCGGCACATACTGAAACAGGATCACGACTGCCAAAGGAAGAATGCAGAGCGCGACCAGCGCGCGCTGCTGCCATACAATGCGGAACCATCGTTTCATTCTCTCCAGCGCCGTCTTTTTGGGCGGCGCATATACAGCGTTCGCGTTGCTCATACACATTCTCCTTCCTTCAAAAAAAGAAACGGAACGATTTACTAAACAAAGCTGAACAAAAATCGTTGACGTTTATATTATAGCTCAACAGCGTTCAGATGAGAATAGATGAAATGGTCAATAAAAATACATCAAACTCATTCAACGTCCGGTTGTTTTGCTTCATTCAGCTAAGATTTACAAATATTTTAGTAAATTTTATTTGGCGGCTAATGTTTTTACAGAAGGAAAATCGACTTTGATGTAAAATATATGAAGAGAATGATTTTGCACAGGGCGTCACGTCAACGAAAGGAATGAAACGCAGATGAACAAGCCTCAGCAGCATCCGGCGGCATTGGATACCGTTTTCAGCGCCCCGCCCGCCCGGTACCGGGGCGTGCCCTTCTGGGCGTGGAACTGCAAGGTCACCAAAGCGCAGATCCAACGCCAGGCCGCGTATTTCCGGCAGATGGGGATGGGCGGCGTTATGCTGCATCCCAGAACCGGGATGGATACGCCGTACCTGTCCGACGAGTATATGGCGCTGGTGGCATATGCGGAAGAGCAGCTGAGAGAGAATGGCCTGGACTGCTGGCTCTATGACGAGGAGCGCTTTCCATCGGGCGTGGCGGGCGGCATTGTCACCCGGAACATCCGGTACCGCGCCCGCTGGATCCTGGTGTCGGAGCAGCCGCTGGAGGGCTTCTGCGGCAGCCGGGAGGAGTTTGAGGCCCGGATCGACGGCGGGGAGAAGCCCGCGGGATACGCTCTGTGCGGCTACCGCCTGACCTGGGACGACGGGTTTCTGGCGTCCTATTCCAAAACGGAAGATCACGCGAACTGCCACGCGTATGTGCAACTGCAGCCGCCGAGCCCGTGGTACAATGGCGAGGCCTATGTGGATGTCTTCAATCCCGAGGCGGTGGACGCCTTTTTGCGCGTCACCCACGAGCGGTACTATGAAGCGTTGAAGCCCCATATCGGCCGCACGGTGCCGGCAATATTTACGGATGAGCCGCGCATGGAGGGCAAATTCTGCATGTCCGACCCGCGGGCGGGACGCGGCCGGCTGGCCTATACGGACGATATGGACGACACGTTCCGTCAGGCGTACGGGACCGCCCTGACCGATATCCTGCCCGAGCTCATCTGGGAGCTTCGGTCAGGCCCCAGCGTATGGCGGTACCGGTATCACGAGCACGTCACGGAGCGGTTCGCGTCCGCTTACGGCGACCGGATCGGCGCCTGGTGCGAAGCGCACGGCATGGCGTATACCGGGCATTTCATGTCCGAACGGACGCTGTATTCCCAGACGCTGGCGCTGGGGGAAACGATGCGCCAGTACCGCAGCCAGCAGCTCCCGGGCATCGACATTCTCGCGGGTCAGCTGGAGCTGACCACCGTCAAACAGGCCGAATCCGTCCGACGGCAGAAGGGCCGTCAGGGCCTGGTGTGCGAAATGTACGGCGTGCTGCAATGGGATGTCACGTTCCGGCAGCACAAGCTGCAGGGGGACTGGCTGGCGGCGTTGGGCGTCACGACGCGGGTGCACCACCTGGCCTTCATGAGCATGGGGGGCGAAGCCAAGCGTGACTGGCCCGCGGCCATCGGCTGGCAGTCGCCCTGGTGGCAGCAGTATTCTTACCTGGAGGATTACTTTGCGCGGATCAATACACAGCTCACGCGCGGCCGGGCAGTGGCCCGCGTGGCGGTGCTGCACCCCATCGAGTCCTTCTGGCTGCTGTTCGGGCCCAACAGTCAGACGCTCACGCGCCGGGAACAGATGGACGAGCAGTTTGAAAACCTGGCGCAGTGGCTGCTGTACGGCGGGATCGACTATGATTATCTGTCGGAGTCCATGCTCCCGGGGCTCTGCCCGCAGGCCGGCTGTCCGCTGCAGGTCGGTGAATGCGCCTATGAAGCGGTGGTCGTCCCGCCCATCCGGACCATCCGCCGCACCACCCTGGAACGGCTGTCGGCCTTCCGGCAGGCCGGAGGCAGGCTGATCTGCCTGGGCGAGGCGCCGGACCTGGTGGACGGCCTGGCATCCGCCGACGCCCGGCCTGTCTGGAGCGGCGCGATCCGCCTGCCGATGGAACGCGCGCCCCTGCTGGAAGCGCTGCAGGAGCTGCGCGACGTGGAGATCCGGAACCGGGCCACCGGACGGCTGGCGGACAACGTATTCTATCAGCTGCGCGAGGACGGAAACGAGCATGTTCTGTTCCTCTGCCATGTGCGCGACGAGATCCCCGCGCGCCCCCGGGTATATACGGTCCGGCTGAAGGGGCTGTGGCGGCTGTGGAGAATGAATGCGCTGGACGGAACGATCCGAGAGCTCGGCGGTACGCAGCGGGCAGGCAGCACGGAGTTCAGCTGGGCATGCGACGCCCAGGACAGCCTGCTCCTGCGCCTGGTTTACGGCTGCTGCGCCGCACCGGAGCCGCTGACGGCTACTGTCCCACAGCCTTTCTTGACGCTGCGTGAGACAGACGATTTTGAGCTGGACGAGCCCAACGCCCTGCTGCTGGACCGCTGCGCGGTTGCGCTGGATGACGGGCCGTGGCAGGATCCGGAGGATATCCTGCGCGCGGACAATGCCCTGCGCGCTCAGGCCGGACTGCCACAGCGCAATGGCAATCAGGTACAGCCCTGGCTGGTTCCTCATACGCCTGCGGCGCATACGGCCAGACTGCGCTTCCGTTTCCGGTCGGAGCGGGCCTTTTCCGGGCTTCGGCTTGCGCTGGAGCAGCCGGAAGAGGCGGCGCTCTGCCTGAATGGGGAACCGGTCGCGGGTCGGCCTGACGGATGGTATGTAGACGAGGCGATCCGGACCCTTCCGCTGCCGGACGTCCGCCCCGGAGACAATGAGCTGACCCTCATTGTGCCGCTTACCCGGCGGACCAACCTGGAGGCGATGTATCTGCTGGGAAACTTTGGCGTCCGGATCGCCGGCACACGCCTGACGCTCACGGATCCGCCGTCCGTCCTGGCCCTGGATGACCTGACCCGTCAGGGCCTGCCGTTCTATACCGGCAACGTGCGGTACCGCTTCACGGTCATGCTGGATCAGCCCCGCGAAAACTCCTGGCTGCACATCCCGCACATGGCTTCGCCTGTGGCGGCGGTCTTTGTGGACGGCGAGGAAGCCGGCAAGATCGCCTGGCAGCCTCAGCGGGTCAGACTGCCGCGCCTGGCGCCGGGCCCCCATCGCATTGAGATCCTGGCCTGCGGCAGCCGGTACAACGGCTTTGGCACCCTGCACAACGCCAACCCGAATTACAAATGGTACGGGCCGGACGCGTACCGCACGACCGGCGACGAGTGGACGGACAATTACCTGGTGCGGCCGAGCTATCTGCTTTCGCCCACTGAACTGATGGAGTTGGAGTCATGAATATCGAACATTTGCTGACCCCCTACAAGTGGGGCAAGCCGGTGCTGACCGGCACCGGCTGTGAAGGGCGATTCGACCGCAACGCGGTTGACTGCCCGACGCCGTTCTGGCACCGCGGGCGCTATTATCTGCTGTTTGTCGGCTTTGACGGGATCGGCTACCAGACGGGGCTGGCGGTGTCGGATGACCTGACGTGCTGGGAAAAGCTGGGCGTCATCCTCCCGCGCGGCGGCAACCGGACATGGGATCAGGTCGGCATGGCCGGAACGGGCCTGCTGATGGAAAACGATCTCTTCGGCCCCCGGAAGCTGAAAAAGGCGTTTGGAAAGTATTGGATGGTCTATCATTCTTATCCGCGCACGGGCTATGAGGCCGGGGCGGCGGAAATCGGCCTGGCCTGGACCGAGGATGAAAACCTGCTGGACTGGCATTTCGTCGGCGATCCGGTCCTTTCCTGGCGGGATGGCGCGGCCTGGGAGCACGGCGGGCTCTACAAGGGCTGGCTGCTGGAGCACGATGGCCTGTTTTACCTGTTTTATAACGCCAAGACG
Source organism: uncultured Clostridia bacterium (assembly GCA_946536315.1). Lineage (GTDB taxonomy): Bacteria > Bacillota > Clostridia > Christensenellales > Aristaeellaceae > UBA4246. Next base: position 19,238 of record CAMNEH010000014.1, on the reverse strand, counting down.
GATGAAACAGCACAGGGCTGGACCGAGCAGACGGGCTTTGCGACGTCGGAGGACCTGCTCCACTGGCAGCGGTATCCGGCCAATCCTGTCCTGCCGGTGACGCCGGGGGCGTGGGACAGCGTCTTTGCCTCCGATCCCGCGGTGTTTTATGACAGCCGGGCGCGTCAGTGGGTCATGTACTATTACGGGCTGGGGAACCTGTCCGCCTGCGAGGGCCTGGCGGTCAGCCCGGATCTTCGCAATTGGACGAAATTCCCCGTGCCGATTCTGACCATCGGGACCCGGAAATCTGTGGATCAGATCCATGCGCACAAGCCGGGCATCCTGTACGATGGCAGGGCTCTGTATCATTTCTACTGCGCCTGTCGCCCGGCGTCGGACGGGGACGCCACGTTTCCCTATTCCCCGGAATACCGCTGCATCACCGTGGCGCGCAGCTCGCCATGGCAGAAATAAAGGAGGTCATCCATGCTGACGCTGACACAGGACAGACACTATTTTCTGCGGGACGGAAAGCCCTTTTTCTGGCTGGGCGATACAGCCTGGCTGCTGTTTCAGAAGCTGACCCCGGACGAGGCGCTGGTCTATCTGGACAACCGGGCGGCTAAGGGCTTTACGGTCGTACAGGCGACGCTGGTGCATACCCCGGATTACCGGAATCGCGCCGGTTCCCCGGCGTTGCTGGACGATGATTTTGCCAGGCCGAACCCGGATACGGCCCCGGAGGCCTATTGGCCCATGGTGCGCAGCCTGGTGGACGCCGCGGCCGCCAGAGGCATCGTCATGGCGCTGCTGCCGTCCTGGGGCCATTTTGTATCGTCCGGCAAGCTCGCAGGAGGCGCCATCGACCCTTATATCGACTTTCTGGCCCAGTGGTTCGGCGACTGTGAAAATGTGATCTGGCTGGTGGGCGGCGACGTGCGCGGCTCGGACGCACCGGAGGAATTCCGGCATATCGGACGCCGTCTGCGGGAAAAGTGCCCGCGCCAGCTGATCGGCTTCCATCCCTTCGGCCGCTGCTCCTCCTCCCAATGGTTCCAGGACGCGGACTGGCTGGACTTCCACCTGTTCCAGTCCGGACACCGGCGGTATGACCAGATGAAGCTGAATCAGTGGGATGACAAGGTCGACGCGGAAGCGTTTGTGGGGGAAGATAATTACCGTTACGTGACCCATGACCGCGGCCTGCTCCCGCCCCGGCCGGTGCTGGACGGAGAGCCGAGCTATGAATTTATCCTGCAGGGCCTGCATGATCCTTCGCAGCCCTACTGGCAGACCCGCGACGTACGCCGGTATGCTTACTGGTCCCTGCTGGCAGGCGCCGCCGGGTTTACCTACGGCAGCAATGCGATCATGCAGTTCTGGCGCGGGACCGAGCCCGGCGCCTTCGGCGTGTTTGAAACCTGGCAGGAGGCGCTGCACAATCCGGGCAGTATGCAGATGACCCATGCGCGGCGGCTGATGGAAGATATGGACTGGCAGACCGGTCAGCCGGCGCAGGACCTGCTGGTGGGAAACAACGGGATACGGTATGAGTATAACCTCGCGCTGAAAACCGCTCGGGGGCTGTGCGTCTACAGCTATACGGGCCGTCCCTTCGGGGTGGATACGCGTATCCTGGGCGAGACGGCGGTCTGGTGGATGGATCCGGTCTCCGGGGGAAGGAGCTACGCCGGAAAGGCGCCTGCAGCGGAAACGATGCGGTTTGCGCCGCCGGACCGTCGCTGTGACCAGAACGACTGGGTGCTGATCCTGAAGACCGGCCCATCCGCGGCGCTGTGAAGCCTGAAGCGCAGGTCCCTGCCGGACGCGGCGGGGAACGGCCGGATATCGCCGGCATGCTGTCAGCCTGGGACCGCACCCTGCCGGGGCATCCGGACCGCTGGATGCTGGGACCCACCGGGAAAAGGCTGTGGATGGACTATCTGGACCCAGCGCCGGGGTTTTCCGGCAGGGCCGATTTTATCCATAAGATGAACCTGCCGCTGCTCTTCTCCGTTCGCCAGACCGGCAGGAGGGATGGGCTGCTCTCGCCTGTGCGCATGCGCTGGCGGATCGACGAGGCGCGGCTGGATTACGATGACGCCGGGGTATCCCTGACAGAAAGAAAGCTGATCACCTGGGACGACCTGGCGCTGTCCTGGCAGATATGGGAAAACCACACCTCCCACCCGGTTGCGCTGGAGCTCATGCTGCCAAATGGCGCAGAAGAGGGACGGCCATACGCCTTTCCCTGCCGGATCCATGGTGTCACGCCGGTGATGCTGATGCGATGCGGCGGTCCCTGGCGGGAGGGCCGACTGACGCTGCCGCCGGGGGAAAGGCGGGAATTCCTGATCGCTGCCGCCATGGGCCTGCGGGAAGAAACAGCGGCTATGGAAGCCCGGCTTCAGGCGGCGCTGAGCCGGGGGAACGGCGAAGCCCTGATGGATGAACAGGCCCGGGCATACAGAACGTGGTTTGACGACGCGCCCGATTGGGAATGCGACGACGCCCGCCTGACCAGGTGCTGGTATTACCGGTGGTATCTTCTGCGGAAAAATCTGGCCTGTCCCGGGCTGGGCAGGCTGCCGGGGCCCTGCTTCTATGAGGGACGCGGCCATCGGATGGACAAGACGCCCTATCAGCCCTCGGGCTGGGAGTTCCCCCGTCTGATCCCTCTGTCTGTGCCGCTGCAGGTGTCAGACGCGCGCTGGCTGCGGGGCGGCGCAGCGGCGCGGGATACCCTGCGGGCGCTGGCGGGATGCCTCGATGAGGAAGGAATGTTTGCCGTCACGGCGGTGGACGGTTCTCACAAGGTCTATGCCCATTATGCGGCCTGGGCGCTGTATCAGTACGACCTGATTCATGACGACGCCGCGCTCGTGGCGGAGGTGCTGTCCGCATATAAGACGGACGCCAGGCATGTATATGAGCATTCACGCCGGGGAGATTCCCTGCAGATCGAGTTCACCCACGCCCTCACCGGCAAGGAGTATCAGCCCAGCTTCTGGTTTTTTACGGACGACTGTTTTCCGTACACGGTCCGCCCGGCCCGGGAGGGATATACGCCGCTGAAGCGCGTGGACCGGTCGGTGTACATGTATCTGAATTTCCGGGGCCTGGCCGCTCTGTGCCGGAAAACGGGCGACCCGGACGCGGCCTTTTTTGAAACGGAAGCGGAACGGATCCGGCGCGACATCCTGGACAAGATGTGGGACCCGGTGTCCAGATGCTTCTATGACCTGCACTGGCAGACGGACGAGAAGGCCTATGTCAGGAATATCGTGGCGTTCGATCCTCTGTGGGCGGGCATCACAGGGGAAGCGCACCGAGATATCCTCGAATACCTGCTGAGCCCTGACTATTTTTCCCTGGGCTCGGGCTTTGCCTCCACTGCCGCGGATTGCCCGGTGTTCTCGTCCGACGGCGGCTGGCGCGGGGAAAAAATCAAGGGCCCCCACGGCTGCATGTGGAACGGGCCGTCCTGGCCCTATACCACCGGCATCGCCCTGGACGCCCTGGCCCGGCAGTCGAAGCGCTTCGGCCATGTGTATGACGATGCTTTCTGGGCGCATCTGTCGGAGTATACCGCGGAGCACTTTGCGGACGGCGAGGACACGGCCCCGGACCTGGTGGAGTTCTACGACAGCCGGACGGGCGCGCCGCTGAGCGAGGAAGCGGATTACCTGCATTCCTTCTATCCGGACCTGATCATACGCCATGTTGCGGGTATCGAGCCGGAAGCGCAGGGCGTCGTGTTTCATCCGCTGCGGACGGGACTGGATTATTTCGCACTTCGCAGGCTGTGGGTCCGCGGGCATGAGATCGGGGTATATTATCAGCGGACGGCGGGGGAACACTATGCCGGGCTGCCGGCCGGCTATACCGTGTTTCTGGACGGGGTACAGGCCTGTCATAGCGACGGCAGTGCCCCAGTGACACTGATGGCTGAATAAGAAAGGCGGCGGTCATATGGCGCTGTTTCGATATGTCGGCGAGGAAAACGCGGATACCCGCTTTCACGACGGGGGGCTCCGGCCGGTCATCGGCGCGCACAGCATACAGGTGCTCCGCGCGAACCGCGAGCATCCGGAGCTGGGCCAGGGCTTTCCCTTTACTTACAATCACGCGCCGATGCTCTGCAGATGGCACGGACGCTTTCACCTGATGTACCTGACCAGTCCGGTGCATGAGCACGACGGCCTCGCCCGGGCCATGCTGACGGAAAGCGAGGACGGAATACATTGGGAATTCCCCCGGATCCTGTTTCCGGAAATCCCGGTCCCGCCGGGCGTGTACCGGGGCAAAGGGGCGGAACAACTGAAAAAAGACGCTATGACTGTGGTGCATCACCGGATGGGCTTCTATCGCGCGCCCAACGATGTGCTCCTGACCATGACCTTTCACGGCGTATCGCCCAGCATCCACATTGCTCCCAATTCGGGCTATGGAATGGGCCGGGTGGTCCGCAGAATCTTCGACGATGGGCGGCTGGGGGATATCTATGTGCTGCGGGTCAATGAAAAAGCGGGCTGGAAGCCGGAGCATTTTCCCTATCTCGGCTATGAGACCAGCGATGATCCCGATTTTGTGGCGGCGTGCCGCGCGGTCCTCACCGACCGTCTGGCGAATGGCGCCTGGTGGGAGGAGGAACGGCTCGATGAGGCGTTTTTCCCGCTGAAGAATATCAGCGCGCCTTCCTTTTGTGCCCTGCCGGACGGACAGACCGGCGTGATCGGCAAAATGGGCCTGACGGCCATCAGCCGTGACGGCGGCCGGACCTGGACGGAACCGGAACGCATGGACGGCCTGTACACATCGATGGGCAAGTGCGCCATGTTCCGGCTGGGCAACGGGCAGTGGGGCATCGCCTGCAACCCGTCGCCGGACGGTCAGCACCGCTGGCCGCTGGCTGTGGCGGTGTCTGACGACGGACTGCATTATGACCATCTGACCTGCGTGTGCGGCGAGGTGCCGCCGACCCGATACGGCGGCTATCTCAAAAACGTGGGTCCGAATTATGTCCGGTGCATCATGCCGGGCAATGACGACGCGCCGGATGGCAGTACATGGCTCACCTATTCCATGAACAAGGAGGATATCTGGGTGACCCGCCTGCCCGCGAAGGTGGAATGGCGCGAAACGGCCCCTGTACACGAGGTATACGCCAACATGCCGGGGGTGCTGCCGGAGCGCTGGCATATCTATTCGCCACTGTGGGCCCCCGTCCGCCTGGAGGATGGCAGCCTGACCTTGCGGGACAGTGATCCCTGTGATGCCGCGAAGGCGATCCGCGTGTTCCCGGAACAGCCCCGCGTGAGGCTGCTGCTTGAGTTGAGCGCCGGAGGCAGCGCGCACGGCGAGCTGCAGATCGAAGTGACGGACAGCAGGGGTATGACGGCGGTGAAGCTGCTGCTGCGGCCCGACGGACAGGCCGCGGTACGGGGCGGCGGCGGGCAATGGCCCATAGCGGCCTACAGTGACGGCGAAACGCAGCGCATGGCGCTGGAGGTCGATTGCGTCGCCGGGCGCGTGAAGGCCGGCGTGAATGGCGGGCAGCCGGCTGTTTATCCGATCATGATGCCCTGCCGGACGGTGGAGCGCCTGGTGCTCAGGACAGGCCCGCGCCGGGAATGGCCCACCATGGAGACGGAACTGAAAAACGTCTGCCTTCCCGATATTCCGCGAGCCGGGGAGCGCGGACCGGAAGCCGTATTTCGGCTGTTCAGGCTGGATATTGATTCTTTATCGTAAACGCGGTATAATCCTTCTGTTGAACAATAGCGGCGCTCAGGCTGCAAGGAGGAAAAGCACTTTGAAAACCATTTTATCTTTGATGCTGGCCGGCATCCTCTGCCTGTCGGTCACTATTTGCGGCGCGGAGAGCGCCGGCAGCCCGCTGATTGTGGAGAACGGCATGATGCAGCCGTTTTTGAAGTGGAGCGACCTGCGCGCCGAGCGGTATACCAACGAGGGCAGTGACATCCTGCGCTTCTGCGTGTGGGTGGAGACGGACCAAGACACCGACGCCGACGGCAAAGCAGACCTGGTGAAGGCTTTCATTCAGGTGCCACGCCCGGCGGTCGAGGGCCGGTACAGGGCAGCGGTCATCTATGACCCCACACCATACGTCGTCGGGGTCCTCGACCGCTACGATGATCACTGCGACGATCTCTATGTCAAAGAACCCTTTGATTATCAGTTGCTGTACTCAGCCGGGGAGAAGCGCACCCCGGCCGGCGAGATGAGCACGATGGAGGCCGCCCTCAAGGCGGAACCCACGCAGTGGAATTATGTCCCCCCGGCCACGGACTCCCCGGGGTATTATAACAGCAATGAGTACGACTACTATCTCCTTCGCGGCTTTGCGGTAGTCCTGGCCGCGGGCATCGGCACCTATGGTTCTGAGGGCTTCGAGCTCTGCGGGATGGACCTGGAGCGGGACAGCCACAAGAACGTGATTGAGTGGCTGACCGGCGACCGCAAGGCGTACACGGACCGCACGAGCAATATCGAGATCAGGGCGGACTGGTGCAACGGCTGCGTCGCTATGACCGGCGCTTCCTACGGTGGCGCACTGCCCTTCGCTGTGGCCACGAGCGGCGTCAACGGCCTCAAAACCATCATCCCGTACGCCGGCATCGCCAGCTGGTACGACTACACCAATTCCCAGGGCGTGACCATTATCAACAATGTCCACTATGCGGATAACCTTGCGTCGTATAACTGCGGCGGCTGTTTTACGGTTGAGGCGCTGACCCGGCTCAAGCCCGGGTACGGCGCCTGGCTGTGGCAGATCACGCAGGACCAGGACGAAACCAACGGCGATTACGCGCCGGTCTGGGAACTGCTGGACTACACCCGCCCGGAGGTGAACCATATCCGCTGCTCCGCGCTGGTCGTTAACGGCATGAACGACACGAACGTGACCACCCGCAACGCCGACCAGATGGTCCGCGCCTTCCAGAAAGCCGGCCAGACCGTCAAGCTCGTGCTGCACCAGAACGGCCATACCAACCTGGACGATCAGCTGGTGTTCGGTCAGCCGTGGCAGGAGCTGGTCAACAAGTGGCTGTCGCATTACCTGTATGGCGTGCAGAACGATGCGGAGACTCTGCCCGCCGTCCTGGCCCAGAGCAATATCGACGGGAGCTATCGCGCCTACGACAGCTGGGCGGACTTTCAATACCTGGATATCCGGCCCGAGAGCGGTGAGGCGCAGACGACCGTCGCCTCCAACGGAATGGGCAAATACACCGGCGAATATGAGGAAAACACGCAAAATAACCTGACTGTAGAGGAACAGGAGCGTTTCTACGCGCGCATGGAAGCGCCGCTCAAGGCGGTGTACCGGATTGAGCTGCCCGATAATACCACCATTTTCGGCGTGCCCGAGGTGCATCTGAAGCTCAGCTCCCCGGACGACGACCGCGATGGGCTGATGATCACCGCGCTGCTGATGGATGTGTCAGACAGAGGCACGTTCCCGGCTTACCGCGTGCACGGGCAAGAAAACCCGCTGGTCAACACCGAGAGCACTGACATGACGTTCAGGATGGGCGGCGGGCTCGAAGATCGTGTCATTCAGCGCTTTGTGCAGGAAGAAGTGCCGATGCAGCTCGTCAGCATCGGCTGGACCGACCTGCAGAATCCCGGCATGGGGTTTGACGCCAGCGAATATGTGCTGCAGGAGGTCGGGCTCGAGGCGGGGGTCGCCAAGGACTATACCTTCTACCTTCAGCCCACGGCCTATACCATGGCGGAAGGCCATCACCTGGAGCTTTACCTGATGACCTGGGACCCCTACCGCGTCTTCCTCGACGAGAGCTTTAACCTGGACGCATCTCAGGAGACCGACTACATCAACTACAATTACTCATTCACCATCGACCACAGCAGCCTGCTCGTCAGGATCCCGGTCGCCTGAAAACACTTTGCCGCCGCTTTGGCGGCAGCAAAGGATGACCCGGATGCGTTCCCGGCCGCCATTCAGCGGTCAAAGCGGGCGGATACCTGCTTCAGATACTCAATGCTTTGTCCAAATGAGGTTCGAAAGTGAAAACGATTCAAAGCGTTTACAAGATCGGCAACGGGCCGTCCAGCTCACATACCGTCGGCCCATTCCATGCCGCTCAGGTTTTCGGACGGCGCTGGCCTGAGGCTGATCATTACAGGGTCACGCTGTTCGGTTCCCTGGCCTGCACCGGCGAGGGCCACGGCACCGGCAAGGCCATCATATCCGGCCTTCCCGGGGCGGAGGTGCTGTTCGACCGGGAGCAGCAGGATCTTCCGCACCCAAACACGATGCTCTTCGAAGCGTTTAAGGATGGCCGGCGCATCGGCGCCAACCGCATATTCAGCATCGGCGGCGGCTCCATCCGCATCGAAGGGGAGCCGTCTGAGGACGAAAAGGAAATCTATCCTCAGCGGAGCTTCTCGGAAATCGTTCAAATCTGCCGACAGCGGAGCATCAATCTGGCGCAGTTCATCTACCGCATGGAGGACGACCGGCTCCGGGATGGATTGAAGACAGTGTGGAAAGCCATGAAGGACTCTGTCCGGCGTGGGCTCAGCGCTGAAGGAACGCTGCCGGGCGGCCTGGGCGTGGCGCGGAAGGCCAGACTGCTGTACCAGAAGCGGTGCTATAACGAAAGCGCCGACGTCACAATGAACCGCGTCATAGCGGCCTATGCCTATGCTGTCAGCGAGGATAACGCCGACGAGCACGTCGTGGTCACGGCGCCCACCTGCGGCAGCTGCGGCGTACTGCCCTCCGTGCTGTATTATATGCATACGGATCGGGGATTCCCCGAGGAGGAAATCCTGGACGCGCTGTCAGTAGCGGGCATGATCGGCAATGTGATCCGCACCAACGCCTCTATTTCCGGCGCGGAATGCGGCTGCCAGGCGGAAATCGGCAGCGCGTGCTCCATGACCGCCGCGGCACTGGCGTCGCTGTATGGTCTGAATATTGATCAGATCGAGTATGCCGCGGAGATCGCCATGGAGCACAACCTGGGCCTGACCTGCGACCCTGTGAAGGGCCTGGTGCAGATTCCCTGCATCGAGCGCAACGCCGTCGCGGCCATGCGGGCCATCAGTTCCGTCAATCTGTCGCGGTTTCTCTATTTAACGCGGAAGATTTCCTTCGACGAGGTCGTGGCCACCATGTACCGCACCGGCAGGGATATGGATGAAAAATACCGTGAGACATCTCACGGCGGACTGGCCCAGATCTATGACGGGACTATCTGACGGCTATAAAGATCCTGGCGCAGCAGATTTGACCGGCGATTGAAGCTGTAGTATAATGAAAAGGGGAAGACGGCGTCTTCCCGATTCCTGAAAACAGAAAGGATGATCGGATATGGTGTTTCAATGGATTCTGAGAATTGCTCTATGGACGCTGGCCGGGTATCTGGGCAGCAAGATCATGAAGGACGGTAAGCCGAACGGCCTGCTGGGCAATATCCTTCTGGGCCTGGCCGGCGGCTTTATCGGGAACTTCGCCTTCCGGCTCATCGGCCTCGGCTCCAGAGGCATTGTCGGGGAGATCATCATCTCCGTCGTCGGCGCATGCCTGGTCATCTGGCTTGTCAGGCGGTTCAATTTAGGGAGATGGTTTGATTAAGGGGCCTGAATCAGCCCTTCCAGCGTTTTGAACAGCGCATCCGGTTCCACCGGCTTGCTCAGGTGGGCGTTCAGCCCGGCCTGCATACTCCGTTGCACATCCTCATCGAACGCGTTGGCGGTCAGCGCGATGATGGGGATGCTTTTTGCGTCCGGACGTTTGATCTCGCGGATGGTGCAGGTCGCTTCCAGGCCGTCCATTTCCGGCATGCGCATGTCCATCAGGATGGCGTCATAATACCCTGCCGGATGATTTCGGAACATTTCAACCGCGATCCGGCCGTTTTCCGCGTGCTCGACCTCGATTTCACGCATCGAGAGCACCATGATCATGATCTCGGCATTCACCGCGATGTCCTCCGCCAGCAGTACACGGCGGCCCTTCAGGTCCGCGGTCTCGGAAACCAGGCGGGCATTCTTTTGCTTGAACGCCGTGCGGAATTCATCCATCACGGTGCCGGCGAACAGCGGTTTGGCCACGAACGTATCCACGCCTGCGGCCTTCGCTTCTTCCGCGATATCCTCCCAGCTGTAGGAGGTCAGAATGATGACCGGCGTTTCGTGCCCCACCGCGCTGCGAATCTGGCGCGTCGTCTCCACGCCGTCCATACCGGGCATTCTCCAGTCGACCAGGATCAGATGATAGGGGGTTCTGCGCGCGTGCCGCAGCCGGACCATTTCAACGCCTTCCGCGCCGGACAGGGCTTTATCGCAGCGGATGCCCACCTGGCCCAGCACGATCTGCGCGTGCTCGCAGGCGATGGGATCGTCATCGATGACCAGGACACACATCTCGTCCGGGCGAGGGAATCCCTCCTCTTCGACGGCGGATTGCCTGTCCGAATCAAGCAGCGTCAGGGTGACTGTGAAGGTCGTGCCCTTTCCCTTTTCGCTCTCCACCTCAATGCTGCCGTTCATCATCTCGACAATGCTCTTGGTAATCGGCATGCCGAGCCCTGTGCTGCCGTACTGGCTGGTGGTGGACGAATCCTCCTGGGTGAAGGCGTCAAACAGCTTCGGCAGGTACTCCGGACTCATCCCGATGCCCGTATCGGCAAATGTGAAGCGGAGGGTGGATTTTCCGCTGAATTGTGCCACGGATTCAATGGCCATGGTGACGCTGCCGCCCTCGGGCGTAAACTTGACCGCGTTGCCCAGGATATTGATCATCACCTGGCGCAGCTTCATGTCATCGCCGATATAATAATTCCTGACCTGGCTGTCGACGCGGCATTCATAGCTGAGCCCGCGCTCGCGGCACTGGCCGCTGATCATCGTATTGACCTGCTCCAGTGCCTTGGCGAAGGAAAACTCCTCATTTTTGATCGTCATCCTGCCCGATTCGATCCGGCTCATATCCAGAATGTCGTTGATGATGCCTAGCAGGTGATTGGCGGAATCGCCGATCCTGGCCAGGTATTCCTTTACCTTCGGGCTGGCGGTGGGGTCGTTCATGGCGATGTTGTTCAGGCCGATGATCGCGTTCATCGGGGTTCTGATTTCATGGCTCATGTTGGACAAGAAGGCTGTCTTGGCTTTATTGGCGTCCTTGGCGGCGGCCAGGGCGTCGTTAAGCGCGCGGTTCTGATCCATGGCTTTTCTGGTTTCCGCGTCCACATTGGAAAAGCTCAGTCCCACGGAATGCACCAGCCCGTCGTCGCGGTCCTCCGGATGCCGTACCCCGGCAAACCGGATCATGACGTAGATCAGCTGGCCATTTTTGATGATCTGATACCGGTAGGAGATCACGCGCTGTCGGCGCAGCGCCTCGCGGATGGCGTCCGGCTCGGTAAACCGCAGAAAGCTGTCCCTGTATTCGTCGGTCACGTATTCGTCCGCGTAAGCGCGGATGCTTTCCATGTAGGGAAAACGCTGGCCAAACTTGTAGTCCTTGTCTTCGCCCGATTCCTGATAGCAGATGCCCTCGTCCTTATCCAGATGGACCAGGTACACGCTCCAGTAATCGGAGCTGAGCGCAGTGATCAGCTGGTTTTGCTGTTCCCTGCTGCGCTCCTCCTCCAACAGGCGTTCCTGCAGCGCGAGCTTCTCTTCCAGCTCCTGGCGCTTGGTGTTCGCTTCGGCTTCGGCGGTTTTGATGCGGGTCATCTCGGTCACGTCTACGCACATGCCCAGCAGGCACAGCCGGCCGGTCGAATCCAGAAATTTGGATTTGGTGGTCTGAAGGTTGCGGATGACCTGGCCGCTGGCGTCGGGAACATCCTCAAAAAACAGATAGGCCCGGTCCATGGCGATGGCCTTCCGGTCGTCCTCCACAAAGTGGTCCGCCGTGGCCCGGTCAAAGATTTCGTGATCCGTCAATCCGACGACTTCCTCGGGCGCGGCTTTTCCCGCATATTCCGCGAATGCCTGATTACAAGCCAGGTATTTGCCGGTCGTAATATCCTTGGAAAAGCTCATGGCCGGCATATTGGTCAGCAGCGAGGACGCGGCGCCCAACAGATCGGCCAATTTGGCGGCTGACTGGATCTCTTCTGAAAGCCGTCGGTTTTCTGCCTCGGCCTTTTTCGCTTCCGCCAGCACTTTCTGAATGGCGCGGCCCTGGCGCACCTCATCGTCGACGTCCTTAAAGCCCATCATCACGCCGATCCTTCCGCCGGGCATGTGGACTTTGCCAAAGTCGATTCTGTAGTGCCTGGGGCCGGTCGCCAGCTCACGGATAAAGTTGACGGAAAAATGATCGCGCGTTTCAAACTGCTTCAGAATGTAGGGCAGGCCGATCTGTTCCTGCATGCGCGCCTGGTCCTCCCTGGCAACCATGGTGGCGACATACTCGGTCTTGGTATCGGTGTACCGGACATGGCTCAGGGCGTTGCGGATGGCTTCGCCGTGCGCCGCGTCCATATCCGTGTGGTAAAGCGAGCATTGCTCGGTGAGAACGTCGTTGATCAGCCAGACGGTATTATATACGTTGGTCAGTGCGGAGATCACGGCGTCCCTGGTGGCGGCGTCGCTTTCCCGCTGTTCCCGCTTGTCGGTGATGTCGGAAATGAATACGACGAAAACGCCGCCGTACGCCTTCGTGTGCACATAATGGCCGTAATCGTCCACCCAGCGAACGACTCCGTCCTTGCGGATGATCCGGTACTCGGCATGATCCATCTGGTCACGGCTTTGACGGATCTGCTCGAGGACCGATTCATTCAGGCGCGCAGCATCGTCCGGGTGCACCATGCCCCTGAAGGAGCCGCCCGTCAGCGCGTCAAACTCCTCCCGGCTGCCGCAGCCATAAATATCGAGCACCGCTTTGTTCACGAAAATCAGGGTCTGAGCGTCATCGTCCCTGTACATGAAGAAGCCGCCGGGCATAAAGTCGCCGATCTCTTCGACCACAGAGAGTGATTCTTCATTCAGTTCGAACCGCTTGTCCTTCATTTCCGGCAGCTCCCTTCATTTCGCACTGGAATCAGTATATCATATCCTGTACGCATTATCCAGTTCCTATTGACGTTTTTGCTCAAAAAATATACAATGCCATCCGGACCAACCACCAGAAGGAGGGAGCGCCATGTATACGGACGTTCAACGCTTTTTTGATTATGTATATGCCTCGCCTACGGCCTTCCACGCGGTGCAGGAGACCGCAAAAAGGCTGTCAGCCGCCGGATATTTACCGCTGAATGAGGGAGAAGCCTGGAACCTGAAGCCGGGCGACAGGCGGTATGTGACGCGCAATGGTTCCGCGCTGATCGCCTTTGAGCTTCCGGAGGACAGACTGTCATCGTTCCGGCTGGTCGCGGCGCACGCGGACTCGCCCACATTGAAGCTGAAGGAGCAGGCAGAGGACGTGTCCGGACCCTATCTGCGACTGAATGTGGAGAAGTACGGAGGACTGATCATGTCCACCTGGCTGGACCGCCCGCTGTCCGTCGCGGGCAGGCTGATCGTGCGGACAGATAACGGACTGGCGTCACGCCTGGTGGACCTGAACAGGGACGCCGTCCTCATTCCCAATCTGCCGATCCACTTCAACCGCGAAGTGAACGATGGCTACGCCTTTAACGCGCAGCAGGATATGCTGCCCCTGTTCGGCAGTCAGACAGATCAGGGCCGTTTGATGGGGGAATTGGCGGATCGCGCCGGGGTTTCGCCCGACGCGGTGTTGGGCAGCGATCTTTACCTGTACAGCCGCGTCCCGGGCAGCGTATGGGGCGCTGCCGAAGAATACTTCTCGATCGGCCGGATCGATGATCTGGAATGCGCCTTCACCGCGCTCGATGCCTTTGCAGCGCCTCATCCGTTGTGCACACAGGCGAATGTGTTCTGCCTGTTTGACAATGAGGAGGTGGGATCCACATCCCGTCAGGGAGCGGATTCGACCCTGCTGAGTGACACGCTGCGCCGCGTTTGTGATTCGCTCGGCATGTCGCACAGCGAAGCGTTGGCCGCCATCGCCGCTAGCTTCATGATCTCCGCCGATAACGCGCACGCGCTGCATCCCAACCATCCGGAAAAGTTCGACGCGCAGAACCGCGTCTATATGAACGGCGGTGTCGTGATCAAGCACAGCGCCAATCAGAAATATACCACGGACGGCCTGTCCTCGGCCATCATGACAGAGATCTGCGCGCGGGCAAATGTCCCCTGCCAGCACTTTGCCAATCGGTCGGATATCCTCGGCGGCAGTACGCTGGGCAATATCGCCAACACACATGCCTCCATGCCGACGGTGGATATCGGACTGGCGCAGCTCGCCATGCATTCGTCCTACGAAACAGCCGGTGTCCGTGACCTCGCCTACATGACCGAAGCGCTGCGGACGTTCTATGAGCTGCCGTTCGCCATGGACGCTGACAGCCGTTATACGCTGGGCGGCTGACTATGCCGCTGCGCAGCAAGGCCCGCCGCCGGAAGCTGGTCCGGCGGCGGGCCTTGTTGCGAGAATCACTGCTTGTGCAGCTGACGGTTCATTTCCAGCGCATAGTCGTCAGTCAGCCGGAACCTGCGGACGAAAAAGACCAGCGCGAGGATCAGCCCGAGGATCGGCAGCACGGTCATCAGCAGCCGAAGACCCGTCAGGGTCTGTACGGACTGCTGTACGATCGGTCCAGTCTCATCCGTATTCCCTTGCAGCCCGATCAGGTCGAGGCCGACGCCGGTCATAAACACGGCCAGGCCGGATGCCGCTTTGACCACAAAGGTCTGCATTGAGAAAATGACGCTTTCCTCCCGCCGGCCGGACTTGATTTCGCCGTAATCGACGGAAGAGGAAAGAAATACGGTCGTCAGCACGGACAGAATGCCGTTGGCCATGAAAACCAGCGCGCCGGGAATACACAGAACGATCAGATTGTGCGTAAACCCGGTCAGGCACAGCGCGAGCAGGATCAGATACGCGCAAATCGCCGTAACGCAGGTCAACCGAAAGATCTGCTCATTGGCCATCTTTCTGCCGCGCAGCAGCGGATATACCAGCATCATGCCCAGAATCTGGAACGCGCCGCCCACGGTGCTGAACAGGGTATAAGTCCCCTTCCAGCCTTCGCCGCCGAAGTCGTACTTGAAGAAATAAATGATGAAGTTGCTCGTCAGGGAAAGCGCCCTGTTGATCAGCACGATGGTGGATACGACGACCAGCGCCTGATCGTTCCTGAACAGGGCACGGAACATCTCCTTGACGGTCACGGTATTCGTGTCGGAAACCGGGCGCTCCTTCATGAACAGACAGCAGATGACCTCGGTCACCACGAAAATCACCGATACGATGAGCGCGACCGAACGGAAGCCGTTCCGCTCGCTGTCTCCGCCGAGCATCCCCACCAGCAGCATGGTGCCCATGGCGATCAGCGCAGAGCCGATCCCCGCACAGGTGCGGCCGACCACCGAAAGGTTTTCACGATCCTTCGGGGTCGTCGTGACAGCGGGAATCATGGACCAGTAGGGAATGTCCATCATCGTGTAGGTCACGCCCCAGAGAATATATACCACGCTGAAGTAAACCATCATCTGCGCGCTTTCCATCACCGGCGCCGCGAACAGCGCGTACAGGACGAACGCGTTGAGAACAGTGCCGGTGAACAGCCAGGGCCTGAACCGGCCGAAGCGGGACTTCGTTTTCGCGACAAGAATGCCCATGAAAGGGTCATTCAGCGCGTCAAATACGCGAGCGATCATCAGAATCAGCCCGACGAAGGTCGGAGAAAGGCCGAGAATGTCCTGATAATAATACATGACATAGTTGGCTGACAGCGCATAGACCATGTCCTTGCCGACAGCGCCGATCCCATAGGCCAGTTTTTTGCCAAAGGTCAGTTGCATATCAATGATTCCCCCTCCAGATGATGATTTGATGGATATGCGGATGCGTTCAGTGATTATATCCAATCGCTATCATTCTATCATCAATGCGCAGAAAATGCAATTCCCGTTATCTGTCCGCCTCGGCATACAGCGCCGCCAGCATCTCCCCGGTCACGGAGCCGATCTGGTTGTAAATGACCTCGCCCTTCCGGTTCAGCACGATGGTTTGCGGCAGTGTGCCGGTGCCGCCAACGATCCGGTTGACTGTGCCGTCGGTGTCTGTGGCGAAGGGCATCGCGAGACCTTTGTCGGCCAGGAAAGCGACCGGGTCCAGCGTGACCAGCCTGGAATGAACGGCGATCACGGCCATGTCGTCCTGATGGGCCGCATACAGCGCGCTGAAATAGGGCAGCTCATGCACGCAGGGCGTGCAGTAGGTCGCCCAGAGGTTGATGAAGACGATCTTGCCGCGCGTTTCCGCCAAATGAAACGCGGATCCGTCATAGCACTGCAGCGTGAAGTCTTCCAGCTGCTGACCCACCTCGTGCCCGACCGGCGCTTCATTATGAATGGCGGCCGGGGGAGACGCCTCCGCCATCGTGGGCGCCTCGGTGACAACTGGCATTTTGATCATGGCGGGGATGGCGCTTACAGTGGGCGCTTCGGTCCCGCCAGGGGCTTCGGTCACGACCGCATCGGTGTTCTGGCTCTGTTTTTCCTCGCTCCTGACTGCCGGATCCAGGAAATTGAACCATACGAGGGCGAAACACAATACCGCCAGCGCCGCGCCTCCAAGAATCTGTCTCCACCTCCGGCGGCGGGCC
This sequence comes from uncultured Clostridia bacterium, assembly GCA_946536315.1. Lineage (GTDB taxonomy): Bacteria > Bacillota > Clostridia > Christensenellales > Aristaeellaceae > UBA4246. The sequence goes on along the minus strand of CAMNEH010000014.1, from coordinate 2,544 downwards.
GGCGCATCGGGAGTGTCGCCCGCGCAGCCCATTGCCGGGGCCTTCAAGGTGATGGCTCCCGCTTTGATGGAAATGGCGCCCTGGCCGCATGCTTCCATGCACTTGCCACAGTGGATGCACTCGTGGTCGCCTACGCGCCGCACGTCCATGCCGCAATGCCGCACGCACGCGCCGCAGTGATTGCAGCGGCCGGTGTCCACCTTGACGCCTGTCACGCTGAAGCGGCTGAAAAGGCCGTATATCGCCCCCAGCGGGCAGATAAAGCGGCAAAAGCTGCGATAGCAGAACACGCATGCCAGGCCGGTCACCAGCATGACGACGTACTTGCGGGTGAACAGGATGCCCAGCATGCTGTAGTAGGAAGCGTTGACCGGATGAGCGAGATGGCCGATCGCCCCCTCCAGGGTGCCAGCCGGACAGATGTACTTACAGAAGGCGGGGAGGGGAATCTGGTACCGCAGGCCGTACCACAGGGGAATGGCCGTCACGAACACGGCCAGGATTACGTATTTCAGCCATGAAAGCGCCCGGGTCAGGCGGCTCTTTTTCAGCTTCGGCGTCGGGATCTTGTGCAGCAGCTCCTGAATCAGGCCCAGCGGGCACAGCCAGCCGCAGATCGTTCTGCCCAGAATCACGCCGTAGAGCAGCAGAATCCCCAGCACGTACCAGCCGGAGCGATGTCCTGCGGAAGCCAGCGCGTTCTGAATGGCGCCCAGTGGGCAAGCGCCGACCGCGCCGGGGCAGGAATAGCAGTTGAACCCGGGGGTACAGACGATTTTCGCGTTGCCCGTATAGATTTTCCCCTCAATAAAGCCTTTGACGCAGGCATTGTGCAGGAGCGCGGAATACCATTGCGCGAGCCTCCGCGTGGTCGGCCTGTGCTCCTGCCACCAGCTGGCTTTTTTCAATTTATCCAAGGCCGATACACTCCGTACAGATCGTGATTGCTTTATAGAGTACATCCAGCGCGCTGCCATTGAGGATTCCCGCCATGATGAGAATACCGGCCGCGGCGATGAGGATGATTTGCAGTGTCGCCGTTTTTTTCGGCGGTTCGGCAGGCTTCGGTCCGGCCGCGATGCCTTCAGATGGCTCTTCCTTCAGCCGATCCAGGGCCGCTCTCGTCTCCCGCAGGACGCTTTTTTCCTGCAGGGCCGATGTCACGGTGAGCGCGCCAAGCCCCACCAGGGTCCAGGGCAGCAAAACCCGCAGCAGCGCATCCAGCATGCCCTCCAAATCGTTTTCCGGGAAGTGGGCCGGATTCAGCAGATACACGAAAACAGGGGCCATGCACAGCGCAAACAGGCCCCACCCGGTCCACCGCAGTCTGTTTTGCTTCTGCCGCTCCGCGACCATGACCGCGGAGGGCTGCGCGACGCGGGAAACCAGCTGATCGCGCAGGAGCTCCGCATCCTTCACGGGTGTTTCGGCGCTTTTATCCTTCACGCCCAGCACAAGGCCGGCGATCAGCAAGCCCACACCCGTAAAGAGCAGCGGCGCGATGGGCGCGAACCTTTTGGCGATTGCCTCCGGCGTATAAACGCTCTCCATGGGATGCTCCGCCTTGCGGGCCGAGCCCTCCTGTAAGATCCCGACCGCCGCGATGGACAGCCACGCCACCAGCGCGACACAGACCGCGGCCTGCAGCGCGAGATACAGCCTGCTTTTCGTCATCCGTCTCAGCCTCCATTCAGCGGCTGGCCCACCAACACCGCCTGCTCCGTGCCGGCCCGCAGATCATTCAGCTGCACCTGCCGGCTGACGGGCGTCCCTCCAGCACGATATGCGCGTCTGTGCGGTCAACGGTGTCCGCCATTCTGCAGCGCAAGGATTCCCCGCTCCCGCGTCGAAAAAGATGTCCTTGCTATTATAATGCGAAAAGCTGGGTTTGCAAAGAGCCATACCGAAAAAAAGGTGGCTTGTGCGGAAGCATGGCGCCCTGGCGAGAGAACCGGTGCGTATCAGAAGATCGTGAAGCGGTATATCCTCCGCCCCATTATCCGACACACCGCAGCCACGATCATGATTGCTCAGGGGCTGAATGTCCGTGACGTTGCGGCCCGCCTCGGTCACGCCCAGACCTCGATCACGCTGAACATATAGGCCCACGCTTTCATGGATGCCAATACACGCGCCACGGAAGCCATCGCAAGCGACCTCGACAATGCCCGGAAAGATGCGAAATAAGGGGCTGTAGTGCCCAGAATAGTACCCAAATGCCCCCAAAATAGCCCTTACAAGCATAAAAAGAAAGCCTCGATTCTCTTTGCAGAATCAAGGCTTTTTGTGTGGTACGCCCGGTGCGATTCGAACGCATGGCCTTCAGAGTCGGAGTCTGACACTCTATCCAACTGAGCTACGGGCGCAAATCATGCAGTCATCGACTGCATAGTATTTATAACATATTTTTTGAGAAATGTCAACCTGTCTGAAATCCATCCTCTCAGATTTCCGCCTGTCAGGGTGACCGAATCTTCCATCAATGGCAGAATCGGGTAGGAGGGGGTGACTAACCCCCGTCCTCCCACACCACCGCTCATGCGG
>CAMNEH010000013.1 GCA_946536315.1 uncultured Clostridia bacterium | reverse complement strand
GAAAACGTGCGAAAAAAAATAAATTTTTTTATTTTTTGTGTTATAATGTGCCCCTTTTACTTGCAACCATGCAGAAAAGCATTGAACTGTGACTGTGTGCCCAGATACATTCAATTCCCGCAGTATTCACAGCAAAGTGACGAGCTTAATTCATGCGTTGACCGTATCTGTCAGGACACGCCGAGCAGCATCCGGTCGTTGTTCAGCTCGCGCCCGGATTTTTCGTGGAATTTTTCGGTCAGGTCATGCACCGTCAGCCTGGCGCGCTCCTCGCCCCGCACGTCGTAAATCACCCGGCCCTGGTCCATCATCAGCGTCCGGTTGCCCAGGTCCAGCGCGGACTGCATGTTATGCGTGATCATCAGGCAGGTCAGCTGGTGTTCCCGGACGATCGTTTCCGTCAGAGCGAGCACCTTTTCCGCGGTCCCGGGGTCCAGCGCGGCGGTATGCTCGTCCAGCAGCAGCAGCTTCGGCGTCTGGTAGGTGGCCATCAGCAGCGTCAGCGCCTGGCGCTGTCCGCCGGACAGCAGGCCCACCGGCTGCGACATGCGGTCCTCCAGGCCCATATTCAGCAGGGCGAGGCGGTCCCGGAAGCTCCTGCGGTCCGCGCTGGTGACATGGGACATCCAGCCCCCCAGCCCGGCAGCCAGGGCGAGGTTTTCCTCAATGCTCATATCCGGCGCGGTGCCGCGCATGGGGTCCTGAAACAGGCGGCCGATCTGCCGCGCGCGCTTATACTCGGGCAGCATGGTCACGTCCCTGTTGTCCAGCACCACCCAGCCCTCGTCCAGGTAAAAGCTTCCGCAGATCGCGTTGAACAGCGTGGATTTGCCCGCGCCGTTCGCGCCGATGATGCTGACAAAATCCCCCGGCAGGATGTGCAGGTTCAGCCGGTCCAGCGCGAGCCGCGCGTTGGGCGTCCCGGGATAAAAGGTTTTACTGACCTGTTCAAGCTTCAGCACGGCCGGACCCTCCCCTGCCTTTCAGGCGTTTCATGATATAGGGCAATTGTCCTTTGAAATATGAGCCGGACAGCGCAAGGATCACGATCAGCGAGGAGACCGCCTTCAGCATGAACGCCGGCATGTTGAAGCGCAGCGCGAGCGTGTACACCAGCCGGAAAATGAACGCGCCGAGCACCGCGCCGATCAGACGCAGCGGGATGCTCCGGTGCTTGCCGAAAATGACGCCGCCGATCAGCAGCGAGGCCAGCGCCACCGTCACCATGCCGGAGCCCTTGTTGACGTCATATCCCTTCTGCTGCTGCGCCATCAGGCAGCCTGACAGCGCCGTCAGCATATTGGATACGCACAGGCCCACCGTCGTGGTGAAGGTCGGGTTGATCGAGGAGGACCGCACCATATCCGCGTTGCTGCCGGTGGCGCGGATGGCCAGCCCCAGCTTGGTGCGCAGGAAGCGCCACAAAAAGACCACCGCCAGCGCCACCGCGATCAGCAGGACGAACAGCACATGCTGCCCGCTGAACGGCGTGCCCTTCAGGAAATCCTTCGCGAAGACGAACACGGTCGGCGTCTTGTTCATGTTCAGTGTCGGCTTGTTGCCGGTCAGCGCCATGTTGACCGAGTACAGCCCGGTATTGACCACGATGCCGGCCAGCAGGCTCTGCACGCCCATGCGCGTCTGCAGCGTCGCCGTCAGCAGGCCGGACAGTGCGCCGGCGAGCATGGCCGCGGGCAGGCTCAGCCACGGATAGCCCGCGATGGCCACCAGCGCCCCGACCGCGGACCCCAGCGTGAAGCAGCCGTCGGTCGACAGGTCGCACACGTCCAGCATGGAATAGCTCAAAAACAGCGCCAGCACTGTCAGCGCGTTGACCAGGCCGAGCTCCAGCGCGGTCTGGCCCAGGACCACAATCTTATCCAGACTCATTGTTCCCTCATCAGCCGGGTAGCCCGGACGGCATGCGCCGCCCGGGCTCCGCCGGTTTTTCATTCATTATTTGACGTCTTCAAAGCTTTCCGCCGTAGCGATCGGCTGCACCTTGATGCAGTACGGGGCAAACAGCTCCGCCACCGCGTCGTATTCCAGCCCGAGCGCGGCGCAGATTTCCGTATTCACGGTCGCGGTACCGTTGTCGAAGGTCTTGACAGGGGTCGCCGCCGGATCGGCGCCGTCCAGCAGGATCGCCGCCACCATATCGCCCGTTTCCCGGCCGAGGTTGGCATAGTCCACGCCGTAGCCCAGGAATGCGCCGTTCAGCGCGAAGGAATCCGCGCCGGTGTAATGCGGGATGCCCGCCTCGGCGAAGGTCTCGTAAATCGACAGCTCCGACGCCATGATCGTATTGTCGGTCGGCGTAAACACGGCGTCCATGCCGTCCGCGACGATCGCGTCCGCGGCCAGGACTACCTCGGACACGTTCGCGCCGCTGTACTCCTTATAGCTCACGCCCTTGTCGGCCAGGATCGCCTTGGCCGCCTCGATCGGGGCCGTGGAGGCGTCCTCGGACGGGTTGTACAGCAGGGCGACCTTGGACGCGTCCGGGTTCAGGGCGAACAGCAGGTTGAACACGGCGTTGGTATCCAGGTAGTCCGAGGTCCCGGTCAGGTTCGCGCCGGGCGCTTCCATGCTTTCCACCAGGCCGGCGCCGACCGGATCGGATACAGCGGCAAACACGACCGGCAGCGCGCTGTCCTCCGTTTTCGCCTGCATGGCGATGGCGACCGGCGTCGCCACGGCGACCATCAGCTGAACGTCGCTGGCGATGAAATTGGCGATGATCTGTTCCAGCACACTGCCGTCCAGGTTGCAGTTGTCTTCCATGATTTCGATCTTCACGCCGCGTTCCTGCTCGATTTCGCCGAGCCTGTCGCGGATATTCGCGATGATCTGGTTCAGGGACGCGTCGTCCACAAAGTTGCAGATGCCGATTTTGAAGGTCTTCGCTTCTTCCGCGAGGGACACTGCGCCAACGGACATCAGGAGCATCGCCGCCAGGAGAACCGCCATGATTTTTTTCATCTGATTTACCATCCTTTCGTTGATCGTCATCGATACCGGATAAGGTCTGCCCTCCATGACGGCCGTGACACGGAAGGCAGGGAACAAAAACGCCCCAACGCACAATTCACCTGTGCGCTGAGGCGGTATTCCCGTGGTGCCACTCAGCTTTGCCCCGAAGAACGGAGCACGCTCATCCGCATACCTGCGATATGCGCCGCCTGGATAACGGGTGCGGTCCCCGTCGCTGCCTACCGGTTGCCTTTCGGAGCGCCCTCAGGAGCCCATTCACATACCCCCTGCGCGCCGCATTCTCACTGCCGTCGGCTCTCTTTGCCGCAGTACAGGGCTGCTACTCTTCTCCCTCATCGGTTTCGACATGCCAAGCATACCCGAAATTCAAATGCTTGTCAAGCGTTTTTTCAAGTCGCGCTGTATTCGGATTGTATTTTTGTCACGCCAGCGCCTTGCTGAACTGCGTTTCGTACAATTCCTGATAGGTGCCGCCGGCGTTGACCAGTTGCTTGTGCGTGCCGCGCTCGACGATGTGTCCGTCGCGGACCACCAGGATTTCATCCGCGGCGAGGATGGTGGACAGCCGGTGCGCGATCAGGATGGACGTGCGCTGCTCGATCAGCGGATTGATGGCTTTCTGGATGGCGGCCTCCGAAATCGAATCCAGCGCGGAGGTGGCTTCGTCAAAAATCAGCAGCGCGGGATCCTTGAGCAGAGCGCGGGCGATGGAGATGCGCTGCTTCTCGCCGCCGGACAGCTTCAGCCCGCGATTGCCGACCATGGTGTCCAGTCCCTCGGGCTGGCGCTGAATGAAATCCAGGATATTGGCCTGCCGGCACGCGTTCAACATATCCTCTTCCGTCGCGTCCGGCCGCGCGTAAAGCAAATTATCCCGGATGCTGCCGTTGAACAGGTAGGTCTCCTGCGTCACCACGCCGATTTCCGCGCGCAGCGACGACAGCGTCAGGTCGCGTACGTCCTGCCCGTCAAAGAAGACGCGGCCGGACGAAACGTCCCACAGTCTCGGGATCAGGTTGACGATGGTACTCTTGCCGCTGCCGCTCGGCCCGACGATGGCGACGCAGTCCCCGCTTCTGAGCTCGAAGCTGATATCGCGCAGGATCGGATGCTCGCCGTCATAGGAGAAGCCGACGTGCTCGAAGCGCACCTCACCCTTTGCGTCGGTCAGCGTCCGCGCGCCGGGGCGGTCGTCAATTTCGACCGGCATGTCATAATAATCAAAGATGCGCGTGAACATGGCCATGGAACGGATCCAGTCCACCTGAATATTGAGCAGGCTGTTGACCGGCCCGTACATCCGGCCCAGCAGCGTCACCAGCACGGTGATATCGCCGACGGTGAGCGCGCTGTCATAGCGCATGATCAGCAAGCCGCCCACCAGATAGAGCAGCATCGGGCCGATGGTCGTCAGCGTGCTCAGCAGCATAAAAAACCAGCGTCCCGCCATGCGCTCCCGGATGTTCAGGCGGATCATGCGGCCGTTGGCGTCGCGGTAGCGTTCGTACTCCTGCTTTTCCCTGCCGAACAGCTTGACCAGCAGCTGTCCGCTCACCGACAGCGTTTCGTTCAGGATGCCGTTGATTTCGTCGTTGCACGCCTGCGCCTCGCCCGCGAGCTTCCAGCGCCTTTTACCGGCCATGCGCGTCGGCAGCGTAAACAGCGGCACCACCACCATGCCGATCAGCGCCAGCAGCCAGTTTTTCCTGAACATCGCGATCAGCGCGACCGCCAAAGTGATCACATTGGACAGGATGCTGGCAAAGGTGTTGGATACGACGGTTTCCACGCCGGAGATATCGCTGGTCATGCGCGTGATGATGTCGCCCTGGTTGGCGGACGTAAAGAAGCGCTGGGACATTTTCTGCAAATGGGCGTACATCTGGTTGCGCATATCGTAGGAGATGTGCTGCGCGATCCAGCTGTTCAGGTAGCTTTCGCCCACGCCGATCAGATTGGCGCCCAGGTTGAGCGCCAGGGAAATCAGGATCAGCCGGACCAGCGCGCCCATGTTTCGGCCGATCAGGCCCTCGTCGATGATCCGTCCGGTCAGCACCGAGGGGAACACGCTGCACACGGACGAGACGACGATGCATCCCAGCACCAGCGCCAGCTGGCGCCAGTAGGGCCGCAGGTAAGACAGCACGCGCCTGAGCAGCGCCGCGGTCACCTTTGGCGCGTTGCGCTTTTCTTCCTCGGTCAGATAGCCGCGCCCCATCGGGCCGCGCGATCCGGGTCCAGGCATAATTCCTCCTGTCGTTGCTACAGCTCGACGGTGTAACGCTCGTACGCGTTGATGATTTCCGTTTGCTCGTAGGTCATCTGCCGCGGGATGTCCCGGTCATAGTTCATGTGCACGTGCCCGTGCAGGAAGTAGCGCGGCCTGTACCGCCGCATCAGGTCCAGAAAACAGACGAAGCCCTGATGCGCTGGGTCCTGGCGGTCGCCGCACCCGGCAGGGGCGGCGTGTGTCACCACCACGTCCACGCCGCCGCTCTTTTTCAGGGCGCGGCGCAGCTGGCGGACGCGGCGTTCCATCTGTTTTTCAGTATACTGGTAGACGGGGTCGTTATAGAACTTGCACCCGCCCAGCCCGAGAAAACGCACCCCACGATACTGGTAAACGATGCCGTCGATGCAGTCGCACCCCTCCGGCGGATTTTTGACATATCCTTTGTCATGGTTGCCCGGCACATACAGGACGGGCTTGTTGGTCATCGTGACCAGAAACTCCAGATATTCCCGCCGAAGGTCGCCGCAGGAAACGATCACATCCACCCCTTCCATCCGTTCGGGGCGGTAGTATTCCCACAGCGCGGGGCATTCGACATCCGACACCGCCAGTATCTTCATGCGCTCATTCCTCCTGCGAGGGCTCCTGCTGGCCCTTGGGCTCCGCCGGCTCCTCCGGCAGCGCCAGGAGACGCGTGGTCTCCCGCGACATTTCGAGCACCTCGTCCGGCTTGGGCAGGATGCCGGTCACATATTCGCTCAGCCAGTTCATCTGCATGATCTCGATCGGCGTCAGCCAGCGCTCGCCGTCCAGGCGCATTGTACCGCGCTGATCCTTCATCTCGCACAGGAAGGGCTGGATGCTGCCGTTCACCATGCCGCTGCGCAGGATATCCGCCAGCTGAGAGGCGCCGGGCGTCAGCTGCTCCGAGAGCCGGACGTTGATCACGCCGCCGTTCATGCCCCACCAGTAATTGACCGAGGGCGCGTTATCCTCCTGCTCCCAGCCGCCGTCCAGAATGCTGCGCACGATCTTCTGATACATCCGTCCCCAGTTCCAGACCTCCCTGGCGAGCGAATGCAGCCCGCCTCCGCACGCTTCGAACAGGCCCGCGCCGTCCTTGAGCGAGGGCAGCGTACCCGGCTGTCCGGTGATCAGCCTCGCGCCGGCCTTCATCAGCTTTTCATAGGGATTGCCGGGCATGCAGGACCACTCCAGCAGCACGCGCGCGTCCGGGCAGGTCATGCGCGCGCCGAGCGCGAACGCGTTGATCGCCGCCGGCACGCCCAGGATCGGATACTGCGCGACGCAGCCGATCGGCTCGCCGCCGCAGAGCGTTCCAGCGATCGCGCCGAGCACAAATTTCGCCTCGTATACCCGTGCGTAATAGGTCCTGATGCCCGTATACGGCACGGACAGCGCGCACACCAGCACCTTGAGGCCCGGGTGCATCGCGGCGATGCGCCGCGCGGAGCCCATCAGCAGCGGAGCGGTCACAAAAATGACCTGCGCGCCGTCCGCCACGGCCGTTTCCATCACGGCATCGGCCGTCTCCCGCGTAGCGATATAGGTGCGGACCAGCACCTGGTTTTCGAAGGCCTCCTCCATCCGGCGCCGGCCTTCGTCGTGCGCCGCGGTCCACTCGCTCGACTCCGGCGGCGCGGAGTAAATGAAGGCGATTTTGAGCGCGTCCGGCCGCGACAGATCCTCCAGCAGCTGGCGAACGAGGCCCTTGTCCTGCACTTCCGGCCGCATGGAAATGTGTGTGTCCGCCGCTTCGTCCGGATTGACCTCAAAGTCGCGCATGAGCGGCATGACCAGCTTCTGCAGCCGGGCGTCGTCCGCCTTGATAAGCTCGTCCGGCGAATAGACCTCCATGCACTCCAGCATGACGTCGCAGACCTGGCGGCCGGGCATGCGGACCAGCATGCGCGGCGTCACCACGCGGGAGAACTTCATATAGATCGACAGGAGGTTCGCGCGCTCGTCATGCGTCCAGACATGGTCCTCAGCGTACCCCAGCCGGTCGAGCAGCCGCGCGTAAGAGCCCGGTTCGGTAAACTGGATATCGTACATGCCGGTCTGCTTATAAAAGCGCATAAACTCATAATACGCCTTGATTTCGGGGGTATCGGTCCACACGGGCACCATGCGCGTCACCTCGGCCATGATGCTCGGCGCGCCGAAGCTTTTGAGCACCGACACGCGCTTGTGCCCCTCGATGACGTAGAACCGGCCCAGGAATTCCATACATTTGATCGCGTCGCGGATGCCGCCCTCCGAAAGATGGGCGTCGCACAGGCTCACCCACTTCCCGGCAAATTCGGAGTTTTCCGGCAGGATGGGCATATAGTTGCCCGCGAAGGCTGTCTTCCGTCCTGCCGAAAACGTCCCCACGACCAGGGAGAGCGGGATTTCGATGACCCCCAGGGCCTGCTGGCCGGAGAACAGGGTATCGTTGGTCAGCTCGTCCAGTACGGCCAGATAGGGAGATTTGTGCTGCGCCTCCTGCGCGTTGAAATACTTCTGCCCTGCTCTGAGGGCCACTTTATACTGCTGAATAGCGTCACTGCGAGACATGCGTCAATTCCTTTCTGTGGTTGGCTTTGCTCAGGCGGCCCCGCCGCCCTGTCCGGAAGTCCGGGCGCTGTGGCCCGGGTTTCCGATAGCCTTATACCAGAAAACCGGCCCGGCTGTCAAGATGGACGTGATCCTCACTCATACGTGACCCGCGAGGCGTGTCACCGCCATCCGCAAACGTCGGAACAGCATTGCCGATACCGCCCCGCACGCGAGCACGGTCAGCAGGAAGAGCGGCACGCTGCGGATATAGTACAGCGGCTTGGCACGGTCCAGGAAGCTGAAACCGAACAGCTCCACAAAAATGCCGTGCGCCAGGTAGAAATCCAGCGACATTTTGCCCAGCCAGGTCAGCGCGCGGTTGCCAAACCGGCACTTCATCATCACCAGTACGCAGGCGAGGACCACCGCGGCGCAGACCAGCCACTGCGCGCCGGCGCTGCCCAGGCGGTGGAGCACCTTCATTGGATCGCCCCAGTTTTCGCCGTAGTACCCCCAGCGTCCGACCGCCGCGCCGGCGAGCCGCAGCGCCGCGAACACGCCCACCAGGCTGAGTCCCAGCCAGACAGGGTACCCGCGCCTGAACCGCCGCAGGAGCGCTTCCTCATGCCGGCCGAACAGCAGCCCGATGGGAAAGAGGATCACGCTGTTATACCACCACTCTCCACGCACCCACCAGACGTCCTGATGGTCCACAAAGGCGCAGCCGACCGTATACGCGAGCACGCCCAGAAATACCCAGCCGATGGCCGCGCCCTCCCGGCGGCAGAAGCGGAAAGCCAGCCAGAAGAACAGGTAGAACAGCGGCAGCGCGACCATATACCACGCGTTCATGTTGGCCAGCCTCAGCCCTGACAGATACCACAGCACATCCGCCGCCGTCATCCGCTCGCCCATCAGCGCGCGCACCCCCAGGTGAAGCCACTCCGACAGGTAGAACGCGATGACCAGGGGCAGCATCCGCCGCCTGAAAAACCCCTTCAGGTAGTCCGGCTTGGTCCGTACGCTTTTGTACAGCCCCAGCCCGCTGCAGAAGAAGAACACTGCCACCAGGATATACCCCATGTCCACAAACACATCCAGTCCGTGAACGATGTACTGCCTGGGGTGCCAGCTGCCGCAGGTCTTCTGTGCGATGTGATGCAGCGCCACGCCCAGCGCCGCCGCGCCCTCCAGCGTCTTCGTCTGCCCGAGCGACGTACAGTCACTGTTCCATTGTCCCCTGCGGCAGCCCTTCGCGCCCCAGCACAGCAGCGCGCCCAGCAGAAAATAGAATAAATCCAGCCAATCCATCCGCTCAATCCTTTCACGAGGGCGGCAGGCCCCTGTTTCACCGTGTCATGCTCCTCTGCCATTATACGCCCATTTGCCTGACACCGCAAGCCTGCTTCGACTGATGACCCGCTTGACAAAGCGGCGCGTTTCGGCTAAGCTGACAGCATGCGTAAAAACGGCCGCTGCCGGGCCGTGAGGAAACAATCAAACGGGAGGGAGATCAACCGATGAAAAAAGCGCTGTTCGCGCTCGTCCTGATCCTGGCGCTGTCGGCCGCCGTCCTGCTGGCCCCGCGCGCAGGCACGCCCGCCGCGCCGGTGAGCGGTCCGGCGGTGCTGCTGGTGAACGCCGCTCATCCGCTGCCGGAGGATTTTACCCCCGGCGAGCTGGTGAACCTGTATGAGCAGAAACGGCACTTCCTGCTCGCCTCCAGCGGCATACAGCTGGAGCGCGAGACCTTCGAGGCGGCGAACCGGATGTTTCTGCAGGCCGAGAACGAAGACATGAACGGCTTCATCGTGACCAGCGGCTACCGCAGCCGGGAACGGCAGGCCGAGCTGTACGCGCAGGCCGAAGGCAATACCGCCCAGCTGCCAGGCTGCAGCGAACACGAGACCGGCCTCGCCTTTGACGTAACCGCACGCTACGACCATGGTACGTTTGAGGATACGCCGCAGTTTACCTGGCTGTCGGCGCACTGCTGGGAGTATGGCTTCATCCTCCGTTATCCCAAGGGCAAGGAAGCCGTCACCGGCATCGATTACGAGCCCTGGCATTACCGCTATGTCGGCGAGGCCGCCGCGCGCATCATCCGCGAGCAGGGATGGACGCTGGAGGAATACTGCGCGCAGGCCGCTCAGGGCATTTAAATGCCTGCCGCCTGCGGCAAATCGGCCGAATTTGCAGCAAACATGATGGTTTCATCCGCATTTTGGCCCAAAAATACAAATTTGTCTCAATATTTGAGGGAAAACGTTCGGTTTGCATAGACAATCCGGCCCAATGGTGGTATGCTGATCACGGTGAAAAATCACTTTTTTTCGCAGCTGTACCGGATACTGACCCATTGAAGGAGGCCGATTATGAAACCGAGGCGCATTTGTTTGCTGCTGTTGGCGTTTCTCCTGTTGGCCACCAGCGCCCAGGCGGAAACCTGGTATGTGTACAAAGGGGCCGTTGCCGCCACGAAAGCGGCCACCCTGCCGGATATCAAATCACAGCACGCCACGACTGGCGAGGGCAAGATCACCGTCCGGGCCGTCGGCGCGTCGATCGCCTGGCAGGAGGACGGCAAGAACAGGTTCAGCGCCGTATCCTACGACACGCCCGTCAGCCTGCAGGTAACCGCCGACCTGCCCAAGGGCAAGGCCCTCAGCTACTGGGTGATCGACGGCGTGCGCTACGACTTTAAGCCCAAGGCGCCGACGCAGCTCACGCTGGAGAACGTGACCGCCAACATGACCGTGGAGGCGGTCGCCAAGGGCAAGAACAGCCAGACCCTGCTGACCGCCCAGGACATTCAGGCTCAGCGCACCGGAGACGAGCTGACCGTCAAAACCGTTCACGCCAAGCTCTGCCATGTCCGCAGCGACCTGAAGGGCGCGGGCGGATGGATGACCGCCTTCGATTTCACCAGGGATTATGTGAACCGCGCCACGAAGCGCGCCGAATCCGGCGGGCAGGTGACGGTGCGCGTGAAGGCGACCATTCCGAGCGGCAAAAAAATCAGCTGCTGGAAGTTTGACGGCGTCACCGTCACCTTCGATACCAATGTGACCGAGATGGTCGTCCGCGCGCTGAACGTTTCCAGGACCTACGAGCCCGTATTCGTCAAGCTGAAGCAGAGCGCCAAGAAGGAATCCTCCACCACCGCGTCGAAGCTGAAGATATCGTGCGCGGGCTGCCGGTTTTCGGGAGGCGGGCATCAGAACGTTTCCAGCGGCAGCGTGGAACCCGGCACCACCATCCGGCTGAACAGCAGTTCCGGCAGCGTGATGTGGAAAATCAACGGTCACCTGCTGACCAAGAAGTCCACCGTGACCGCCGCAGACGGATCGTCCGTCACCGTGGAAACCCCGATCGTCACCGCGTCCATCACCCGGACGCTGTACAGCACCGGGCTGACTGTGGAATGCGTCGCTCCCTGAACACGGGACATTCCGTAAGGAGGTACTGATCATATGAAGTTCTCCCGTTTCTGCAGCGCGCTGCTGGCACTGGCGCTGATGCTCGCGCTGGCGCAGGCAGCCCTGGCGGCGACCGCGCCGGTCACGCCGCAGCCTTCCCTGATCGACCAGGAGGCCCTTTGGGGCGACTGGGTCACCGTCCGCGAGCCGACCTGCACCCAGCCGGGTCTGCGCCAGCGGCGCAACGTTCAGGGCGTCGTTCAGCAGGAAACCATTCCCGCGCTCGGTCATCGGTATGGGCCATGGGTGCGTATATCCGAAGCGAGCTGCGTCGAGCGCGCGAAGGAGGAGCATCGCTGCACGGTGTGCGGCGGCGGATACGAGTGGCAGTACGCCGGCGAGCTGGCCCCGCACCAGTGGGGCGAGTGGGTCACCGTCCGCGACGGCCTGCGCCGGCGCACGTGCGCGGTCTGCGGCGCGACAGAAGACGAAGGTTCCGCCGCCAGCCTGCCGGCCACGCAGCCCGGGCAGGACGGCCTGGTCCTGACGGCGGCGCTGGAGGGCGACGGGCCGTTCAGTCTCGGCGAGCAGTTCAGCATTCTGGTGACCGTTCTGAACGCAGGCAGCGAGGAGCTGCTTTTCAAGGAGGCGTCCCCGAGCCTGGATACCCTGTACCCGCTTTCACTGAAGCCGGGCGAGAGCCGCACGCTTCCATCCACCCTCACTGTGACCCAGGCCATGATCGACCAGGCCGCGCAGAATGACATGCGCGCCCGCGTACGGTACAGCGCGGCCTATGCCGCGATCGCCGGATGGGGCACTCCCCTGGAGCGCCCATTCTCCGATATCGCGGACGTGGACGTGCCGCTGCAGGGCGAACCGTCGTCCCTCCCGCCGGGCGGTGTGGAGCCGGCAGCGGTCAAACCCGACGCAGAGCCCACGGTCGAACCTGAGGAAGTGGCGGAAGAGCCCTTGCCCGTCATTTCTCTCAGCGCGGCTCTGATGGAGCCGCAGACGTATGCGCTGAATGATTATATCGCCTTTGCGCTGACGCTGACCAACGAATCAGACGAAGCGCTGACCTTCAGCTACGCGTCCCACCCGGTCGTGGAGGGCTGGCCCGAAACGCTGGCCCCGCACCAGCAGGAAACGCTGCATTACAGCTATCAGGTCACCGAGGCGCATGTGAACTTTGCCGCGTCGCATGGCGGCGTATTCTTCGAGGACGTGTCGGCGCAGTATGAAGACGGCTTTGGCACGCCGGCCGCGGACACCGCGGAGTGCGCCGTGCCGCTCAGCGCGAACAAGAACACCTATAAACTGTCCCTGTCCGCGGTCATCGTGGACGGCTCGTCCGAGCCGTATTACGCGGACGATATCATCACCATTCACCTGACCGCTGTCAACCACAGCAGCGTCGCGCTGGACGATGTGACCCTGTACGACGCCTACGGCATGCCTGTTAGCAGCGTGTCTCTCGCGCCGGGCGAGCCATATTCCCGCGACTGCACGTACACGGTGCTCCCGGAGGAGGCCGACGTCGGCCAGATCGAGCTGAGCTTTGACGCAGTGGGCTGGGATCTGCCGAACCATAAGGAGGTCTGGGCCGAGCCCTACCCGCTGACCCTGGACGCCGCCAAGGCCGGCAGCGAAGTCAATCCGCTGCTGACGCTGTCCTACACCGGCGGACCGGACGGCGACCTGGTACTGGGCAGCGTGATCGACCTGCGCATCACCGCCCATAACGAGGGCAATGTGTGGGTCAAACCCTACGCGTTCTCTCCCTGGCCAAATGACAAGGTATTCTACGACCAGTACAGCTGGGGCGGCGAGTTCATAAGCGGGCTCGATCCGGACCAGGAGGGCGGATTCGATTACCGCATCATTGTTTCTCCGCTCGATATCGGCGACGGCAACGTCGAGCGCAGCTTCAGCATGGGCTATTACTGGGTCGATGAGGCGGAGGAAAACCACTACCTGTACACCAATGTGCTGAAGATCAATTATGCGCTGGAAGGCGAAAAGCGCCACGCGGAGCTGACGCTGACCTGCGTCACCGCGCCGGCCCCCGGCGCGGGCATCGGCGATGAGATTTCCGCCGCGATGACCCTCACCAATACCGGCAGCGTGGCCGTGCAGCTCACAGACGTGGTCGTGGAGGACTATCCCGGCCGCAGCACCGATCCGCTCGCGGCGGACAACCTGAGCGAATGGGCCCCGTACATCTTTACGACACTGGAGCCCGGCGACCCGCCGATCACCGTGACGCAGAAGACCACCGTCATCGCAGACGACCTGGCCGCCGGCGCCGTCGAGCGTACGGTCGTCGCGCACGGCGTCGTCGTGACCGATGGCAGCGAGGACAAACCCTGCGAGTCCAACAAGGCGCACCTCTCCGCCGACCTGACCTCCCTGCCGCTGCTCGATCCGGTCGACCTCTTCAAAGCCCGTGTCGGCGGCCCGGACAACCCGGCGGGCTACCAGGAAAGCGAAATGATCCACTACCAGCTGACGGTCAAAAACGTCTCCGGTCAGACGCTGACCGATCTCACGCTGATCGATCCGGTGTTTAAAACAGAAGAAGCCTCCAAGCTGGCGACAAAGGCCGCGCTGGCGCCGGACGAGGAGTGGGTTTTCAACTTTGGATACACGGTGACCGCGGAGGACATCGCCAGCTTCCAGACGCTGTACAACCAGGCGTCAGTCCGCTACCGCGAGCCCGGCGAGCAGGATGAAAGCGAAACCTATTCCAACATCGTGGCCGCGCCGCTGTACGCGCCGCCCGGTCTCAGCCTCGTCAAATCCTTTGATTTCAATCCCGCGAACGGCGCGTACTTCACGCCGGGCGAGGTCGTCACCTTCCACGTAACGGTATCCAACCCCAGCGGCGCGACGCTGACCGGAGTGTCAGTGACAGACCCGCTGTTCTGGAACGAGGAGACCGGCTGCGAGCTCGGCGCTTATGACACCATGCCGCCGCATTTCACGGATACGCTCTCGTTCGCCTACACCGTGACGGAACCCGACGCATCCGCCGCCATCCTGAACAGCGCCAATGCCGCAGGCTCGGCGGGCGGCGAGATGATCACCGCGATCAGCAATACGGTCGAGGTGCCGACCGGCTTCCCCGACGGCGAGCCGATGGTCAGCATCGAGAAGACCGAGACCAGTACGCCCGCCAGCGACACCGGCATGTACCGCTTCAACGAGACCATCACCTACGACATCACCGTCACCAACCTCTTCCACGAACCGCTGTATGTGGAGGTCATCGATTCGCTGGCGACGGACAGCGGCGGCGTCATCGCCATCATTCCCGCGCTGCTTCCGGGCGTGCCGTATACCGTTCCATTCAGCTATACGGTGGCCATGCCGGACGTGATCAACGGCACGGTCGAGAATTACGCCTACGCCGACTACTATAACGCCAACGGCTATCTGGGCAGCGTCGGCTTCGGCCCGGTCGTCAGCCTGGTCGGCGACGGCAAAAAGCACCTGGACAGCTACGCCGGGGACGACAGCTGCCGCCGGATCCAGACCTATCAGGACGACACGCAGACGACCTACGCGCTGACCCTGTGCGCGGACCATCTGACCGTCGACAGCAAGGCACAGGCGATCCTGGACGCCGCTGCGACCGGAGAGGACCGGATTTCCGCCGCCCGGCAGGTGATGGCGCTGTGGCAGCGTGAAGCCAGCGCCCTGTACCGCGCCCTGGCCGCCGCGCTGCCCGGGCAGGGCGCTACCGTCATGGACAGCCAGCGCGCGTTCGAGCGCTACCTGTCTGCGTGGCAGGCCATGCTGGAAAATGACGCTGCCATGGACAAGGCCACCCGCCTGCAGCGCCTGACCGATCTGATCGAGGTGCGCTGTGTGGACCTGTGCGAGGCGCTGCACCGCCTGTCAGGGGCCGAGGGCGCCGAAGTCCTCGCGTCCGAAGCGCCCGCCGCCGCTGACTGCGGCTGGCTGCTGAGCAGGGAAGCCGACGGGCGCCTGACCCTGCGGGAAACGCTGTGCGCAAACCATTCAACCATCGAGCGCTTCGTGCGCAGCCATCAGGAAAGCAGCGCGGACGACCTGAGCACCATCCTGGCCGTCGGCCGCCTGGGCTGGAGCAATGCCATGACTGCGCTGATCAACGCCAGGACCGTCGCCGCGGACGGCGATGTGAAGCCCGTCCTGTCCAACTGCCTGGCCGCTGCCCGCGCGCTGCTGAACAGCGACGCCACGCTCTGGCAGGCCATTTACCCCGACAACCCGATCCTCTGCGCCGGCCTGACCTATAACGAGGCGCGCGCGCTGACCACGATGCTGGACGAATAAAATGATCAGAATTTGCTTGCTGCTGTTTGTATGCGCCCTCGCCGTCTTCGGGGCGGCGAGGGCTGAACTGGAGCGGTCGTCCCTGCTGGACGCCGCTTTTCAGCTGTTGGAGCAGGACAACATTTTTCAGCGCCGCTACAACCAGCTGACCGGCGCCGAGGTGCAATCGCTGTTTCCCACCGGCATGCCGTACTTCTTCGGCGGGCGGCCGACCAACCTGCTGATGTCCCGGTATCCGGAGTTTGCCAAGCGCGACTGCTGGGAATCGACCGAGTATTACCAGGCGAAAAAGGTCTACGTATACGGGCTGGACTGCACCGGCATGACCACCTGGATCTGGAAGCAGTGCAAACGGCCCAAATTGCCCAGCCTCGGCGACATCCTCAACGACCGCCGCTACCGTAAGAACGACCTTTACTGCGGCGGGTGGAACTGGAAGTTTGACGAAAAGCCGATGCCCGCGCCGGAAGCGCTCAAGGACACGCTCCGGGTCGGCGACCTGCTGATCACGCGCACCCGGTACCGCCACGTCATGGTCTACATCGGCACCCTGCGCGACTATGGGTTTACCGCGGAGGAGGTCCCGCTGCTGGCGCCGTATCTGGATTACCCGCTGGTCATCCACTGCGCCTCGCATCCGCGCTATGGCGAGGTCATTCAGCGCTACATCGACGAGCACCAGGACCATTGCTGGAACTGTCTGACCACCGACGGCGGCGTCGCCGTATCCATCCTCTACGTGCCGGCAGAGGCCGCGCCGTGTCACGAGCACGTTCAGGTCACCGACTTTGACTACTTCCCGATCGACGGCGGACAGTATCCCCTCACCATCCGGCCAACAGACGACGTCCGGGTGTACTGCTGGTACAGACCAGAGTGACCGGGATGCCATGATGCGTTGGTGCCGTGTTTGCGTCTTTGCCAGCTATATGGTATAATGTCCGGGATGGGGGTTTCCCCCATCCCATTTGAATTGACGGAGGCGCTCATGAACCTGACGGACATCCACTGCCCCGGCGACCTGAACAGCCTGCGCGAGAACGAGCTGGAAGCGCTGGCGGCCGCACTGCGGGAGCGGATCATCCAGACCGTCGCGGAGAACGGAGGACATCTGTCGTCCAATCTCGGCGCGGTGGAACTGACGATGGCGCTGCTGCGCGCCTTTCACCCGCCGGAGGATCAGATTCTCTTCGACGTCGGCCACCAGTGCTATGCGTATAAGCTGCTGACCGGGCGCGAGGCGGACTTCCATACGCTCCGGCAGACCGGCGGCCTCTCCGGCTTTCCCAACCGGGACGAGAGCGAATGCGACCTGTTCACGACCGGGCACGCGTCCAACGCGATTTCGCTGGCCGTGGGCCTGCAGCGCGCGCGCGCCCTGGCGGGCCAGCCCGGGCATACCGTGGCCGTCCTGGGCGACGGCGCGCTGACGGGCGGCATGTGCTATGAAGCGCTCAACGACGCCGGCAGCAGCAATACCCCGGTCATCGTGATCCTGAACGACAACGGCATGTCCATTTCCGGCAACGTCGGCGCGATGTCCCGGTACCTGACCACCATGCGCCTGTCCAAGGGCTGGCTCGGGGCGAAGAAGGCCGTCTCCCGCGCGCTCAGGCGCGCCCCGCTGGGCGGGGAAGTGCTGTACCGTTTTTTCGAGCGCTCCAAGGATCACATCCGCAACATCTTCGTGAACGACACGTTTTTCAGCTCGCTCGGCTTCCGTTACCTGGGCCCGATCGACGGGCACAACGTCTCCGCGATGGAGCGCGTCTTCCGGCGCGCGGCGCTGCTGAACGAGCCGGTGCTCATCCACGTGGTCACGCAGAAGGGCCACGGCTACACCCCCGCGGAAAACAGTCCCGACGTATTCCACGGCGTTTCGCCGTTCTACGTGGAGAGCGGCGTCGTGAAGGAGCAGCAGGCGCCCGAGTTTGGTAAAACCGCCGCTCAGGCGCTGATCGAAGCGGAACAGACGCGCGGGGACATCTGCGTGATCACCGCCGCGATGAAGGACGGCACCGGGTTTTCGGCCTTTGACCGCGCCTGCCCCGGGCGGCTGTTCGACGTCGGGATCGCCGAGGAGCACGCGGTCAGCCTGGCGGCTGGCCTGGCGCGCGGCGGCCAGCGCGCGGTGTGCGCGATCTACGACACGTTTTTGCAGCGCGCCTACGACCAGATGCTGATGGACGTATGCCTGCAGCGCCTGCCAGTGATCTTCCTGCTGGACCGCGCGGGGCTGAGCGGGCCGGACGGCGCGTCGCACCACGGCATCTTCGGCCTGTCCTACCTGCTGACCATGCCCGGCATGCGGATCGCCTGCCCCGTCAACGAAGGGCAGCTGCGCCGCATGCTGGCCGACGCGCTCAGCGCCGACGCCCCGACCGCGATCTGTTACCCGCGGAAAATCCCGCAGCACCCCCTGCTGGCTGCCGCGGACATCTCCGGCGGATACGCCGCGCTCACGGAAGGCGAAGACGCCGTGCTGCTCTGCGCCGGGGCCATTGCCGAGGAAGGCGTCCGCGCCGCCGCGATCCTGCAGGCCGCCGGCAAGTCCGTGCAGGTCGCCGCGGTCACGCAGCTGCGGCCGCTGGACCCCGGCCTCTGGCAGGCGGTTCAGGGCCGGCCATGGATGACCCTGGAGGAAAACATCCGCAGCGGCGGGTTTGGCGAGATGCTGACCGCCGCCGCGGTGCGCGAAGGCGTTCAGCCGCCGCTGGCCTGCTACGCCCTGCCGGACAGTTTTCCGGCGCATGGGGAGCGCGGCGCGCTGCTGAAGGCCGCCGGGCTGGACGCGGAAGGGCTCGCCGATGACATCCTCCGGCGACTGAAAGGAGAACATACATGAAACAGCGCGCGGATATCCGCCTGGCGGAATCCGGACAGGTGGACAGCCGGCAGAAGGCGCAGGCGCTGATCATGGCCGGACAGGTGTATCTGGGCGACCGCCGGATCGAAAAGCCCTCCGAGCTGATCGAGGACGGGCAGACGCTGACCGTCCGCGGCACGGTGGACCGCGTCGCCAGCCGCGGCTTTCACAAGCTGGAGCGCGCCATCGAGGTGTTCCGGCCGCAGGTCGCCGGCCGGGTGTGCATGGATATCGGCGCGGCCGCCGGCGGCTTTACCGACGTGCTGCTGCGCCACGGCGCGGCGCATGTCTACGCCATCGACGTCGGCTACGGCCAGTTCGATTACGCCCTGAGCCAGGACGCGCGCGTCACCGTGATGGAACGCACCAACGCGCGTACGCTCACGCCGGACATGTTTGCCCTGCACCCAACCCTGACCGTGATGGACGTTTCATTTATCTCCATCACCAAAATCCTGCCTGCCGCCATCGGCGTTATGGGGGATGAGGGCCAGGTGGTCACGCTGGTCAAGCCGCAGTTTGAGGCCGGCCGCGGGCTGGTCGGCAAAAACGGCGTCGTGCGCGAGGAAAGCACCCACCGCCAGGTCCTGCGCGCCATCGCCGACGCCGCGGACGCGCTCGGCTGGAGCGTGCGCCGCTTCACCTACTCGCCAATCACCGGCCCGAAGGGGAATATCGAATTTCTGGCCGACCTTCAGCCCGGCCTGTGTCCCGCTCCCTCCGACGCGGACATCGCCGCCCTCGTCAGAGAAGCGCATGAGACGCTGAAAAAAACGTTGTAAATGAACAGGGGAGGACCTGCGTCCTCCCCTGTTTGATATGTGGATGCGATTATTTTCCGAAGAATCCCTTGATCTTGTCCAGGATGGACTTCGTGCCGGCCTCGCCGATTTTTTCCTTGATCATCTTGATCAGCTGATTGATCTGCTCATCGGGCAGATCGACACCCAGCTTTTTTTCGAGCGTGCCCACGGGGTCCTTGGCAAAGGACGCCAGCAGATCCTTGTCCCCGGAAATGCTCTTAATCAGGGTTTCCGCTTTCGCCTTCAGTTGTTCCACATTCAGCATGTCAGCCATCGTAAAGACCTTCTTTCCGCAAATAGTTTGCCTGTTCAGGCTATTCTGAAATATATACCGTTTGCCCGCGGCTGTCAAGCGAGCGGCGAAAAAAATGCAGTCCCATAGGAACCGGCGGCCTTGCCGTTCAACGCGCAAGGCCGCCGGTGATTATTTCAGCCGGATCGTATAGGTGTTGCTGACCGTGCCCGGATCCGTGTAGGGGTCCTCGTACGGCGAGGTCACCGTGATGACCACGACGTTTTCATCGCTGTCATCCATGACGATTTTCGCGTCCTCGTTCGCGGCGCAGTGCAGCCCTTCCCAGCCGGAGACCGTGTATTCGTACACCGTCGGGGAGAACGCGGGCGTCAGGTCCTGCCCCTGCAGGAAGGTCAGCGTCGCGCTCTGGTGCAGCAGCGCCTTGAGCAGCGCCGTACGGTTCAGCACGTTGGTGTGGGTCGCGTTAAAGCCGGCGCTGAAGTCGATGCCGTCGCCCGGGCCGGGATACAGGAAGCTGTTGGTCGCGATGCGATAGACCCGTTCGTCCTCGACCGGTTCCCCGTTCAGGCTCAGGGACGCGACCGGGCCGTTGCCCTCGTAAGGATCGCCGCTTTCGTAGACGACGTCAAAGCCGTACTGCAGCAGGCTGGCATAGGTGCCCAGCTGGCATTCGCCGGACAGCAGCGCCTTGATATCGGTGCCCTTCATGTCCAGGGTATAGATATAGTTTTCAAACGGCGCGGCCGCGTACAGCAGGCGCAGGCTGATCGTGTCCCCGGGCCTGATCACGTCGGCGCCGATATTGCGGATGCCGCCCTTCTGGTGGAAGTACGCGTCCACATGCTCGCCGTACACATGGTTCAGGTAATACAGGTTGTTGCGAAGGTACCACTTCTGATAGGCGAACTTCAGCTCGTCGGGCTCAAAGCTCATCTCCGTGTCCGCCAGTCCGCGCGGCGCGTCCATCAGCACCGACAGCGCGTCGTTGTAGCCGTTGTACACGGCAAGGAATTCCCCGTCCACAGGCAGAGCGTCGTGCGTCGTTTCGTCGGAGCCGAACAGGTTCTGATCACCGGCGGTGACCTGGGTCAGCGGAATCAGCTCCGGCTCGGCCGTGACGGTCCCGTCGGGCGCGACGGTGATGGTCAGGTGGCCGATGAGCTTGCCGAAATTCTGGGCCTTGACCACGGCGGTATCCCCTACCTTGCCGCACATCGGGCTGGTGGTCTGGGAGCCGAAGACCGCGTCGATGCCGCCGGCTTCCTCACAGGCGGCGATCAGATTGGCCAGGTTGCTGCCGATCGGCTGCTCAGCGGTATAGGGCGCCGCCTGCTCGCCGTATACGTGCGCCAGCGCGACGACGACCTGCGCGCCCTCATTGCGCAGCTCGCGCACCACCTTCGCGGCTTCATCCACGGAGGAGACCATCTCAATGCCTTCCTTGTTCACATTGGAGATCGCGGACATGTTGCCCTCGTCGATGACGCTGAAGAAGCCGACGCGGACCCCATCGATGTCCATGAGGTCATAGGGCTTGAACACGCGCTCGCCGGTGTGCTCCCCTTCGGTCCAGTACACGTTCGCGTTCAGGAAAGTGAAGCCGCCTTCAGCCTCCCAGCCGGCGAACACGTCGCTGCGCGTATTCACGTCGGACCAATCAAAGTCATGATTGCCCACCGCCGCATACTTGACGCCCATGGCCCTGTACATCGCGTTGACCAGCGCGCCATGGTTGGTCTCGGAAATCGCGGAGCCGGTATAGCTGGTGCCGCCCGCCAGGACGATGGGATGAGCCGCCTGCGCGGTGAGTGCCTTCATTTTGCCGACGATGCGCGCGCCGCCCGGATTGCCATTCGGCGTGCCGGCGTCGTCCAGCGCGCCGCCAAAGTCGCCGATCCCGTACAGGTTGATTTCGACCGCCTGGCGCTCTTCCGCCGCCGCACCGCCGATCGCGGCCAGCAGCATGCACATCGCCAGACACAGACAGAGCAGTTGTTTCATCGGTCTTACTCCTTTCGTTGTCGGGGTTCACTGGGTCCTCTATGGTCACCGGCGCTCCGCCGGTTCACCATGCGCACAGTTCCGCCGTCCGGTCAGCGCGGGCGGCTGAGCCCAAAGCTGCGCCCGGGCAGGCGATCGATCTTTTCCTCAAGCTCCAGCAGTCCCAGGCGCGCGGTGAGCGTCTGCGCCGGCAGCCTGGTCTCCTCCAGCAGCTCCTCAAACGTCTTTTCCTCACGGAAGAGCGCGCGCAGGATCGGGTCGTCCGGTTCCGGCGCAGTGTCCGGCCGCGCCGGCGCTTCCGGAGCGGGCAGTTTGAGGCGGGTCAGGATGTCCGAGGCGCAGGTGCACATCTCAGCGCCGTCCTTCAACAGCTGCAGCGGCAGCTCGCTGCCCGGCGCGTCCACATTGCCCGGCAGCGCGAACACCGTTTTTCCCTGGGCCAGCGCGTGGTTCACGGTGCTCTGTGTGCCGGAGCGCAGGGTCGCCTCGATCAGCAGCACGGCGTCCGCCAGTCCGCTGATCAACCGGTTGCGGTGCGGAAAATGATACGGCAGCGGCGCGGCGCCCAGTGGGTACTCGCTGATCAGCCCGCCGCCCAGGCGCAGGATCTCCTCCGTCAGCGCGGTGTTCTCCTTCGGATACACGCTGTCCAGTCCGCAGCCCAGCACACCGACCGTGACGCCGCCCGCCTGGACCGCGCCGCGGTGCGCCGCGGTGTCGATGCCGCGCGCGAGGCCGCTGACCACGCACACCCCGGCGTCCGCCAGGTCCCGGGCGATGCGCAGCGTCTGCTCCCGCCCGTAGCGGGTGTCCCGGCGGGAGCCCACGATGGCGACCATCGGCCGGCGCGGCAGCTGTCCGCGCAGATACAGGAGGTCCGGCGCATCCGGGATCTCCCTGAGCCGGTCAGGGAACGCCTCATCCCCGGCGGAGACCGCGCGGATGCCCAGCGCGTCCATCCGGGAAAGCACCTTTGGCAGCGCCGTCCGCGCGTCCTCCAGCTCCCGGCACGCTTTTTCGCCCGTCCATTGCGCGTCGTCCCGGCCAAACTGCCGCAGGGCCTGCGCCGCGCAGCCCGCCCGGTCAAGGAGCAGGCGGCGTCCGCGCGCGGTCAGGCTTTCCGCAAGGCTCAACCAGATCAGGGCCGCCGTTTCCTCGGGATACGTCACGCCTCACCTCCGGCAATCTTCAGCATCTCACCGCGCAGGTACGCGCACAGGCGGTCGCGTTCATTGTTCGCATCGTTGTCTGGGTCATACTCCGTTGGCCGGCCGAAGGTCAGCACCCGCTTTTTCCGGTCAGCGTAGATCGGCACAAAAATGGTGCGCTTGCCCGTTTTGCGGTAATACATCGGTGCCAGCATCGTGAAGCCCGTAAAGAAATGGCTGACGCCCGACAGCTTATAGTGGTGGTCCGGCGTATCGTCCGAGTTTTCGGGAAACAGCAGGATATTGTCCCCGGCTTCCATGGCGGCCACGCTCTCGCGGAAGGTGTGGCGCAGCTTGGCCGGCTCCTGGTAATACACGGGGATCGCGTCCACGGACCGCATGATCCACGCCATGAACGGCGCCACCGCGCGCGCGATCGGCATGCGCCACTTCGCGGGCATCCAGTGCCACAGGGTGAACGTGCCCTCCGCGCAGCGCTTCGCGATCGCCTTCACGTCCATCATTTCGCTGATCACCCACGGGCGGAAGGAGAACGGCACGTACAGGTTGGTCACGATCGGGCCGTAAATCTCGCCGTGATTGCATACGAACACCAGGGCGCGATCCGGGTCATTCGGCACATTCTCCTGCCCGCGGATGCGATGGTAAAAGAAGGGGCGCATGACCAGCATGATCAGCTTGACGCCATAATGCTTGAGCGAGCGCCGGATGACCACGTCCTCCAGCTGGGCGCGCAGGGCCGGGTTTTCCTCGCCCTCGTGCTCCAGAGACATGTACCGGTCCAGCTTCTGCATGTGCTGCTTGGTCATCGGGAACAGCAGCGCACAGACCAGCGCAGCGAGTACCAGCAGCAACGCGGGCACCAGC
Organism: uncultured Clostridia bacterium; assembly: GCA_946536315.1. Lineage (GTDB taxonomy): Bacteria > Bacillota > Clostridia > Christensenellales > Aristaeellaceae > UBA4246. The sequence goes on along the minus strand of CAMNEH010000013.1, from coordinate 15,760 downwards.
ATCAGCGGACGGATGCCCTTCGCCAGATCATACAGCGTGTGCGGGAAGCTGTTCTGGTTGAAGAAGCAGAACAGCGCGATGCCCAGCAGCGCGATCAGCTGCCCCGTCAGCGACGCGAAGTCCGCCTGAAAATGCAGGGAGCGTCCCAGCGCCTGCGCCGGCAGACGGCCCAGGGAAAACGCGACGACATTGCGCATGGTATGCTCCATATAGTTGAGCACGCGTACGCACATGCCGATGCCCATCATGGACAGCGCCAGCGACAGGTAAGCATACAGCAGCGACTGTTTCAGGATGTTATCGGAAAAGGTCACCAGCCCCGCGATCCACAGCGCAATGCCCAGGAACAGCATATTCGTGGGGTCCCGCCTGCGCGCGCCGAGCAGGCGCATCAGCGCGCCGGTCAGGGCATAGGCGGCGCTGGTGCCGACCACGGCGATGCCGATGCAGATCAGCATTTCGCCCGCGGTGCAGCTGATAAAGGTATACGCCATGATGAGCGTAGCCTGAATGGCCGCCGTCATGACGAACAGCAGCCGGGAGTACGTATTCCACGCGTGCACGCTCCTGAGTCCCTCCAGGTCCTTCGCGTCCCCGGGGTCAGGCTCCGTCCGGTCGTAGCGCAGCCGCCAGCATTCCATGGTCTCCCACGCGCTGCCGATCAGATAGCCCACCGACAGCATCCAGCTCTCCGGCGGAAGCACCGTCAGGAAGATCAAGGAAAACGGCAGCACCAGCATCGCCAGCTGCACAAAGATCAGCCGGACAAACGCCTTGAACGGGCGTGTTCCCTTCGCAGTCAGGCGCTCCACCACGCGCTGTGTGATCAGCGGGCGCAGCGTCCCGAGAAAGGCGATGGTCACGATCAGCCAGAACACCGTGGAATCGATCTTCACCGGCAGCGCGGTGGACAGCAGCAGCGCGCAGACGAACACGACCAGCAGGATGACCATGCCGAGGCGCTTGCGGAATTTGCTTTGCTGATGATAATGCAGCGGATGCAGCCAGCGCGCGTACACCGTGACCGTCCTGCCCAGCAGGTACAGCCCGCCGCCGATCAGAGGGTTGTTCAGCAGCAGGCTGCTGGTCAGCATGCTGAATAAGAAATTGAACAATACGGACATGTGACTCAATGGGAGAAAAGAGCCATGAGACTGACGCTCCATGCAACAATCCTTTCAGGGTCAGAACATGCTCAGCTGATGCTCTTCGGCGCCGTTTTCCGCCTGGCGCGCCGCCCGGGCGATGTCGGCCGCTTCCGTGAGCACGCCGCGCAGGATTTCCGCCCGGACGATCGTCAGACTGCCAAACGGCAGATCCAGCGTCCGCTCCAGCACATAGCGCATCGCCTGCATCAGCTGCGCCTCATCCGCATACTCCGGCGACACCGGCTTGCGCTGCAGCGCATAGTCCAGCCCCAGGCCGAGCACGCGGCGATAGAGCGTCGTATACATATCCCACGCCAGCTCCGGCAGCGCGGGAAACGGCAGGTAGGCCCGGTCCTCCTCCGCCAGGCGGCGGATCAGGCCGGCAAACTGGCTGTAAAAAGCGATCCTCTGCGCGTTCAGCATCGCCGAGATCACCTGGTCGCCCTCCGGGGTCCGCACCAGCTGCAGCAGAAGCGCGCACATCTGCGTTTCCTCGGGCACGGCGGGCAGCGCGTGGTACAGGAGCAGGTCCAGCTGATCCAGCGCGGGCATTTCGTCCGTCACCGCGCTGCGGAAGCGGTCCGCCGCATCCTCCTGGTGCTGCTTGCACAGCGCGGTCAGCACCTCCAGCTTGCTCTCAAAATGGTGATAGAAGCTGCCCTTGCTGATATGCTGCGTGTCCAGAATATCGTTCACACTGGTCGCGGCATAGCCCCGGGTAAAGAAAAGCTCCTTCGCCGCCTTCAGCAGCGCTGCCTTCCGTTCGTCGCCTTTACGCATCCTTGCCTCCTGTCCGGTATGTTGATCCTGGTCTGGCGCGCTGTCACGGCCCCCGCTCGATGAGTCTGCTCACCGGCGGATAGGTCCAGACGCACACGACCTCCGTCGCGTACACGCGGCCGTTGTTCATTTTCTGAAGCAGGGTACGGACCGTTTCGCCGTCCCGCGCTTCGCGCCTGAGCAGCGTCGTGCCCGGCGCCAGATCCGGATTGACCGTATATTCCGGCGCGCCCGCCCTGACCGTTTCGACCGTTTCGACGCTCAGGGCCGCCGTTTCGCCCGCCGGGCGCAGCAGGCCGTACACCTCCAGCGTCACGGCCCCGCGCGTGCCGCGGCTGTTCAGCGGCGTGTAATAGCACAGCACGCACATGGGCGATTCCGAAGCGTTGTTCAGTTTCAGGTCCGCCGTGTCGTCCACGTGCGCCTCCAGCCCGCGCGCGGCCGCGGTGTCCAGCGCGGCGCGCTCGACCAGGCGCATCCCCGCGCAGAGCCCTGCATCAAACAGGGCCGAAGCAAACCGGTCGGCGTTGGCCTGCTCCAGCCCGGTCACCCGGCCGTTCATCAGTCCGCGCAGGCTGAGCGTTTCGCCGCCCGGGATGATCGCGCCGTTCAGCGCTTCCGTCATCGCGCGCACCTGGTCATCGCCGGCGGAGGTCTGCGTATCAAAGCTCCGGATTTCCAGGCAGCCGAAGGTGTTCTTGAGCCGGAGCCTGGTCAGGCCGGCGGGCACCTGGCGCACCTGCGCCTCGACCACGTCCTCCCCCGCGTCCAGCGCCACCGCGATCGCGCTGACCAGCGCGGTGCGGTCCAGCGTCCTGCCGGGAATATCCTCCGTAAACTGGAAATCCCGCCGGGAAAAATCGACGGCGCTCAGCGCCGCGTTGACGGGCGCGCGGTCCACCGCCGCGGCCAGGCCGTCCACGTAGCGGGCAATGTCCTCCAGCAGGTTCCCGGAATGCGCGGTCACCTGCAGGCCCTCCGTCCGGATGGAATCGCGCAGCCGCTCGCGGGCGGCCAGGGGCGTGTCCACGATTTCCCCGCGGCGCAGCGTCAGCCGGCGGCTCGCGCTCCACGCCTCGCTGACCATCGCGCCGGAATCCGCCGGTGTCGACAGGTCGTCCTGCGTCAGCACCCATTCCAGGTCGTCCGCGCGGATGCGCAGCCGCAGCGGGGGCTGCGCCTGCGCAGGCTGCGTGTTCAGCAGGGCCATCGCCTGCGCGCGGGTCAGTCCGCCGACCGGCGTGTCCCCGATCCGCAGGCCCTCCGCCAGCGTTTCGGCCCGGTCCTGTGCCATCAGGCGGCGAAACTGTTCCCACTCGGCGACCCGCCGCACGCCCAGCAGCAGCAGGACGGCGATGACCGCCAGGGAGACCATCGTCACCCACGCCCAAACGCCCGGTTTGTCCGCGGGCGCGCGCCCATGCCGGCCTTTGGTCCGCTTCCCCGGGGCGGGCGGCGTCACGGGCGCTTCATCCCAGGACGGGTCCGTCCAGTGCCCGCTCATCGCCTCACCCCCTCGGCCCTCTATTTTATCAGATTCGCCGGCGTTTGAAAAGGCATTTTTTGCTCCAGCACTACGTTCAACATTTCACTTGCAAACCATCCGTGGATTCTGTACAATATAAAAAGCGCGGCGTAAACGCGTCACGCCGCGCCAGACCGCGCAGTTTCGCCGATGGAACGCGCCGCGGCCTCAGTATTCCAGCACGCGGGGCAGCTCCTTCGCCTGCGCTACCCATTTTTTCACCATTTTCAGATAGGGCACGCTGCGCACCAGGTGCTTTTCCTCGTTCAGCTGCTCCATACGCTGGGTCAGGTTTTCCGGGGCGCGCTGCGCCAGCTCGCTGACGGTATCCACCCCGGCCGCCTCCAGCAGGTCGGCGTACTGACCCGCGACCCCCTTGATGCGGAACAGGTCCGCGTGGTTGGCCCAGGTCAGCACCTGCTTTTCGGTCGTCTCCGTCTTCTCCGCCAGCGCCTTGCGGTCCTTCTTGGTCCGGCAGGCTTCCAGCAGCTGCTCCACGGTGACGATGCCCTCCGCGTTCAGTTTTTCGCGGTACGCCTCGCCGATTCCCTCGATCAGATCGATCTTCTTCATGTTCATCATCCTTTCCAAGTCCCCAGACCGTTTCAGTAAGATAGCCTAAAACCATTATACAGGATAGCCCACAAAATTGCAAGTAAAATTCGGGAGGATAATTGCCAGATGATTCAGGACATACAGGCGGAATACGATCTGCGGTACGCCATACGGTCACCCCGGCCAACGGACCCGGTGCTGTGCTACGGCCAGCGCGGCGTATACGTGGCATCCGCCTCGCCGCTGGCCTTCCCCCGTGCCGCGGATTTCCCGGGCGAAGCGCTGACCTACCTGTTTCGCGTCGGCGATGAGGAATACTATCTGGCGCCGGCCGCGGCGGACCGCCCGTTTGACACCGTGGAGCGGCGAGCGCTGCGCGTTGCCCAGCCGCAGGAGCGCGCCTTTGCCGCGGTGACCGGCATGCACCTGGACTACTGGTACCGTCACCAGCGCTACTGCGGACGCTGCGGGCAGGCGATGGCCGCGTCCACCGCCGAGCGCGCCATGGTATGTCCCGGCTGCGGGAACACTGTCTATCCGACGATCGCGCCGGCTGTCATCATCGGCGTGGTACAGGGAGAGCGCATCCTGGTATCCCACTACGCCGGGCGGCCGTATACCGGGCGCGCGCTGCTGGCCGGATACTGCGAGATCGGGGAAACGCCCGAGGACACGGTCCGCCGCGAGGTGATGGAAGAAGTCGGCCTGAAGGTCCTGCGCACGCGCTACGCAGGCGCCCAACCCTGGGGGTTTGACCACAACCTGCTGCTGGGCTTTTACTGCGAGGTCGCCGAGGGCGAGATCCGCGTCGACCACAGCGAACTCAGGGACGCGTACTGGCTGCCGCGCGGCGAGATCGGCGCGCTGAACGACAGCGCCTCGCTGACCAATGATATGATCGCGCGGTTCCGGGACGGATTCGATCCGTTCCCGCGCGACGGCGGTCTGCGCATCCGCCACGCCCGGGCCGACGAGCTGCCCGCGATCATGCGCGTATACGCCACCGCGCGCAGCTTTATGGCGGCGCACGGCAATCCGCGCCAGTGGGGGCCATCGAACTGGCCGCCCGAAGCCCTGATCGCCCGCGACATCGAGCGGGGCAAATGCTATGTCTGCGAGGCGGACGGACAGCTGCAGGGCGTGTTTTACTACGACTATGCGCTGGACGCCGAGCCGGGGTACCGCGATATCACGCAGGGCGCCTGGCGGCTGGACAGGCCTTATGGCGTCGTGCACCGCGCCGCGTCGGCCGGTCTGCGCGCCGGCGTCGGCACCGCCATTTTGCGCTGGGCGCTGGCCCAGTCCGGCTACCTGCGTATCGACACGCACCCGGACAATACCGTCATGCAGGGGCTGCTGACCAAGCTGGGCTTTCAGCGCCGCGGCATCATTCACGTGTCCGAGGACAATGACCCGCGCTACGCCTATGACCTGGGCGAATCATAACGGAGGAGGAATCCTATGCGACTGCAGAAATACCTGGCGGACTGCGGCGTCGCCAGCCGCCGGCACGCCGAGGACATGATCCGCGAAGGCCGGGTCACCGTGAACGGACTGACCGTGACGGAAATGGGCACGCAGGTCGAAGAAGGCGCGCACGTGACTGTGGACGGCAAGCCGGTGAAGCCCGCGGCCGTCAAGCGCTACATCATGTATCACAAGCCCGCGGGAGAAGTGACCACCGTGACGGACCCGGAGGGCCGCAAAACGGTGCTGAGTCACTTTGAGCACCTGCGCGTCCGCGTATTTCCCGTCGGGCGGCTCGACTACGACAGCGAGGGCCTGCTGCTGCTGACCAACGACGGCGAGCTGACCAACCGCCTGCTGCACCCGCGCAACGAGGTGGACAAGACCTACGTCGCCCGCGTCGGCGGCACGATCACGCGTGAACAGATTCGCACCCTGCGCGGCGGCGTCGTGCTCGACGAGCGGCGCACGTCGCCCGCGCGCGTGCAGCTCACCCGCCAGGACGAGGACGTGTGCTACGTCACCGTGACCATTCACGAGGGCCGCAACCGCCAGGTCCGCCGGATGTTCGAGGCCGTCGGGCTGCAGGTGCTCGCGCTGAAGCGCGTGGGGTTCGGCCCGCTGACGCTGGGCCCCCTGCCCCGCGGGCAGTGGCGCGACCTGACCGCCGAAGAGATCGCGCGGCTGAAGGCGCTCGATGACTGAGCCGCTGCTGCGCTCCGCGCGCTGGATCGCCGCGGACTATATGGCGCGGGCGCTCCGTCCCGGGGACGCCGCGGTGGACGCGACAATGGGCAACGGGCACGATACCGAGCGCCTCGCGCGTCTGGTCGGCGCCGAGGGCCGCGTGACCGCGTTTGACATCCAGGCGCAGGCCCTGGCGCAGACGCGCGCGCGGCTGACGGCCGCCGGGCTGATCGACCGCGTCACGCTGATTCAGGACAGCCACGCCCAAATGGCCAAGTACCTGGAGCGCCCGCCCCGGCTGATCGACTTCAACCTCGGCTTCCTGCCGGGCGGCGACAAAAGCGTCACGACGCTGCTGCCCTCCACCCTGGCCGCCGTGCAGGCCGCCATGGCGCTGCTGACACCCGGCGGCCTGCTGTTGGTGTGCTGTTATCCCGGGCACGACGAGGGCCTGCGCGAGCTGAACGCCCTGAGGGCGCTGTTCAGCGGCATACGCCCGCAGGAATTCAACATTCTCGAGCACGTATTTGTGAACGCCGGGCCCGCCGCACCGGTCTGTTTCGCGGCTGAAAAGCAGTATTAGCCTTGGAACATGATACCGCAATCTCCTGATTGATTGTTCCATCTGACAAATTCTGTTTTTATGGTCTTTACCATCCCATAAGGTATTTTAAAATGATCTGCACCTGCTCCATTGAAGTGCATTTCGCAGTGTTATCATGATGGAAATACTTAAGAGGCGAACGCATCAGGGCCGATATATTCAACAGTGTCCGGCAAATAACAGGTTTTCAGGGATTCACAATCCAAAAAGGCATTTTCTCCAATACCTCTACCAGTTCAGAACATTCCCTGAACAGTTCTTCTCCGAGATAGTCCACTCTCCCGGGAAGGACAATGCTCTCCAGGTCAGTCAGTGAAAATGCGCCGGTGCCGATCGATTTAAACGTCTGAGCCTGAAACACTGGGTTTCATGGTGAGTGAACACCAGGTCGCCGTTGAACTGCCCCACATACGCCGTCCCCGCCCGGCAGCAGCCGTGGCCCTTGGAAAAAAACGCCGGGCCATGGCATGCAAATCATCGCAGTCCGCGCTGCCGGGCAAAAGGATTCCCGTTTCCCGATTCTCCCGTGTCCCTGATCAGTTTGAACTGCATATAGCTGATGAGACCGGCCCAATGACAACCGCCGCATACCGTGTGACCGGTATGCGGCGGTTGTGATTGACAGTGTTTCAGGGCACGATCAGCTCAGCCTCGGACGAAGACGTGGCTTCCACGGAAGGCGCGACCGGTTCCACTCCGGGGCTGATTGGCTCTACCACGGGCGTCACCGGCTCCACCGCGGGGGTAATTGGCTCCACTGCAGGGGTCACCGGCTCCACCGCGGGAGTGATTGGCTCCACTACTGGGGTCACCGGCTCCACCGCGGGAGTGATTGGCTCCACTACTGGGGTCACCGGCTCCACTACCGGCGTGATCGGCTCCACTACGGGCGTCACCGGCTCCACCACCGGCGTCACCGGTTCCACTACGGGCGTCACCGGTTCCACCACCGGCGTCACCGGCTCCACTACGGGCGTCACCGGCTCCACTACGGGCGTCACCGGCTCCACTACGGGCGTCACCGGCTCCACTACGGGCGTCACCGGTTCCACCACCGGCGTCACCGGAGGCGCGGGCGTGAACGAGACCGCCGGCGGCGGGGTGATCAGCTCCACGACCGAAGGCGTGGGCGTGGTAGACGGCGTGGCAGCCTGAACCTGCGTGACCGCCGTGAGGCTGTTTTGATAGCCCGCGGCCGTCACGACCACCTGTACGGTCTTGCCGGCCATCTCGGCCGTCACCTTGAGGCTGTTCTGCTGCGAGTGCTTCAGGCCGTCCACGTACCAGGTAAAGACGAGCGCGCTCGCGTTGCAGTCCTTCACGATCGGGATCAGGGTATCGTTGACCTTCGCCGTACCCGGGATGGAAACGGAGCCTGTCAGTGTCTGCGGGACCGGCGCTGTTCCGCCGATAATGTCGGTAAATACGGTGGTAATGCTGCCGGACCAGCCATTTTGCCCGCTGACGACCGCGCGGAGGCGGTGGCCGCGGTCAGACTCCTGCACGGTGTAGCCGTTGCTGGCGCCGACCTGAACGTTGAGCTCGTTGTACCAACGCACGCTGTACTGCGCGCCGGAGGGCGTCACATAGACATACATGCGGTCGCCGATGATCGGATTCTGAATGGTGATCTGCGCGTCCTGCAGCACGCCGCCCGGACCGGGCACCGGCGTCGCCGTCGGCGTCACCGGGGGCGGGGTCGGGCCCCACGGCGGGGGCGTCGGTCCCCACGGCGCGACCGTGGTCAGGAAGACGGACATCATATAGCCCTTCTTGCCCGCGATGCTGATGTAAGACCAGGCGCCGAGATTCTTGAGCACCGTGACCTGTGTGCCGACCGGATAGGTGCCCAGCATGCTGTAGTTGACCCCGGGGCCGCTGCGCAGACGGACGCCCTTGCCGTTCTGGCTGGTCACATACGCCGTGTAATGGACGTCCGGCACGATGGGTTCAGGATCAATGGGCGCCGGCCCGCCGCTGATGATGATGAACTGGGACATCATATAGCCGACCTGACCGCCGATCTGGATATAGTGCCATCCGGTGCCGTGCTGCAGCACCGTGAGCTTCGTGCCCACGCTGTACAGGCCGATGATGTTTGCGCTGGTGGCCGTAGACGGGCTCGAGCGCAGGCGCACGCCACGCCCGTTCTGGCTGGTGACATATCCCGTTTCGCCGCTGGGCGTACCCGACCAGCCCGAACCGGGCGTCCCGGCGCCGCCGGCATTGAGGGTGACGTAGTTCCGGCTCATATACCCCGTCACACCATCCGGCGCGGTCACATAATACCACGAGCCGATCGCGGAATGCACGGTCACTTTGGTGCCGGTATAATACCGGCCGATGACCGCGGAGAGGGTCGTCGGGGCGGAGCGCATGCGCAGCCAGCCGCCGTGGACTGTGCCGACCCCCAGGTCAGCCGCCGAGGCGGTGACCGCCATGCTCAGCGCCAGCACCAGAACCAGCGCCACAGCCATGATTCGTTTCATACCTGTCCTCCAGTGAGAGAAAATTCGCGCACACCCATTATATCCCAAATTCATTGCGCAACCATCAACAAAGCGTTACAATTCCATAAACTCAGGGTTGCGCTCAGCCGTTGCCGATGACGCCATCCATATAGTACATATATTCGATCAGGCCGGACGCCAGGTTGACCGTGACCATGTACAGGCCGTTGCCTTCCTTCCAGCCGTCTTCATCCCAGTTGATGCAGGACACCACCAGGGTCGGCTCGCCGGTTTCGGCGGAGGCTTCATACAGAATGTCCTCCCGATCCACCACGAAGCCCGCCATCTGCTCGTCCGTCAGACCGTAGGCCGTCTGTACGCCTTTGAGCGCGATCTTCTGGGCTTCCTCCGCGGTCAGCTTGGCGAGCGAGGGGTCGTACTCCGCCGGGATGTCCGGTTCGTCATCCTGCGGGGTGCCGCTGAGATACCCTTCCTTCTTCACGGCTTCGATCGAGATGGCGCGCGCGATCAGGGCATAATTGCGCATGTCCGCGGTCTGCAGATTGATCAGCCAGATCTCCGTCAGCTGCTCCTTACCCCAGGCGTGCGCGGCGAGGCCGTTGCCCGCGTAGGGAACATCCTTCCCGTCCCAGGACCAGGCCGCTTCCGCCTGTTCCCCGTTCACGCGGACCGTATAACGGCCCAGTACGTAATCCAGATCCTCGTTGGCCGCGTAATAGCTGACCAGGTAACCCTCGCCGTCCTGATTGAGGGCCTCCTCGAAGTATCCCAGCAGCGCAGGGCTGAGGCCGTATTTGGCATTCAGCGCATTGCGCGCGGTCAGGCGTGCCTGGCAGGCGTCCGTGAAGAGCGGCTCGGCGCCGGCCGGCGCCATCATCGCCAGGATCAGCGCAGCCAAAGTAGCGAAAAGACATGTCTTTCTGAGCATGATACGTTCCTCCTGTGATTTGTTCGCGCGTTCCCGCGGAACACGTTCATTATTACTGACGAAGCAGACGCCGGTTTTATTCCATGGATCAAAAAAAATATTCCGCAGGCCCACGCGTCCATGTCCAGGCGCAGCGGTCAGCATGGCCGCAGCCGCATAAAAACAGGCTGCCTTGCGGCAGCCTGTGCGGTCAATGGATCTGATTACTTATAATGCCATTCGGAATCGAAGGTCGCGGCCTTGTAGCCGAACTCGATGTCCAGGAAGTTTTCGAGCAGGACGATGTTCTGGAGCGCGCTGGTGTAGCCGACATCGGAGAACGCGCGCACGCCGTTGGTGGCGAAGCCGTGGTGCACGTTGTAGGCGATGTACAGCTCGGCAGCCCAGCCCTTATCCAGCGCGGTCTGGTAGAACTCCAGGTAGTTCTTCGGGGGTACCTTATTGTCGATGGAGCCGCCGCAGACGTAGAACTTGGGCATGTTGGGGTTTTCGGAATCATAGGGCGTCACCACGCCGTAGAAGATCGCCGCCACAGCGTAATCAGAATTGATGCTGTCGATCTCATCGCAGACATAGTCCGGGTACACAGCGTCAGGCGTAATATCGCCATAGCAGGTATTCAGCTGGTTCATGATGGTCATGCCGCCGCCGGAGAAGCCGATGGTCCAGAGCTTGTCGATCGCGCCGATGCCCTTCGCTTCCGCGTTGGCCTTCAGCCAGCGGACAGCGCGCTGCAGGTCCAGGGAGCAGTCGATGGTTTCGGAAGGCGCTACGCGGCGCTGGAGAATGAAGGCGTTGTAGCCCAGCCGGTTCAGGTCCAGCGCGACGGGATAGCTTTCATAGTCATGGCAGCGCTGGTTGAAGCCGCCGCCCGCGATCACGATCGCGTTGCCCTTGACCGCGGACTGATCCTCCAGCATATAGGGGACCAGGAAGGGCTTAAAGCCGGCTTCATCGAAGGTCTGCTCATAGACATATTCGGACGCGTTGGCTGCCTGCGGCATGTTCTCGCCCCAGATTTCCCAGACGACGCTTTCGGGATCATCGATGACCTGGACCAGCGCCTCGCGCTTCGCCTTCAGGGTGTCGACGATCTCCTGGGCGTTTTCCATGTCCTCGACCTTGTTGGATTTCTTGTCCTGCGCCCAGGCGACCTGGAACCAGTAATGCTCATAATCCATCAGCCCGTTGTATTCCCAGGCGGGGCCGCGGTTGACGATATAGCGGGCCAGGTGCATTTCCTCATCGTAGGCCTTCTGCAGGTCGGAGTCGTCAGCCAGCGCGGAGACACAGGCGAACGCCATCATCAGCGCGAGGGCCAGGCAAAGCAGTTTCTTCATGGAATCTCCTCCTTTTATTTCAATCCTTCAGGGTTGGATGACTGGAAGGGCATCCGGCGGGCGGTGCTGTCGCCCGCCGGATGCGTCAAAGGGATGGGTGAAAGGAAGCTGCTTGGAGCAATCAGAAGTGCACAGGCAGGTGGCCGAAATATACATCCATGAAGTTATCGAAAGCCTTTACTGCGAAAGCGGCCGTCGTGGTGCCCTCGTCCGTGAAAGCGCGGACGCCGGTCAGCGCGAAGCCGTGAGGCGCTTCAGCGGCCACATACAGGCTGGCTTTCCAGCCGTTTTCGTGCGCTTTGGCATACATATCCATAGTATTCGGATAGGCCATACCATCTTCAGTACCTACCGCGAAGAACAAGGCGGGCATATTGGGGTTTTCACTCGCATAATCCATGGCAGCGCCATAGAAGATGCCGGCAACCTTGTAGTCAGAGTTTACAGCGTCGATTTCATCGCAAACATACGTAGGATAAATGGCATCGGGCTTGATGTCGCCATAGCAGGTGTTCAGCTGATTATTGATCGTATCACCGCCTCCGGAGAAGCCGACTGTGCAGATGTTTTCTACTGCGCCAATTCCTTTTTCCTCAGCATAGTATTTGATGTAACGCACAGCGCGCTGCAGGTCGAGAGAGCAATCCACGTTTGCAAAGGGAGCGACACGGCGCTGAAGAACGAAAGCGTTGTAACCAAGGCTGTTGAGCATGAGTGCAGAGGCGTCGCCCTCATAGTCATGGCAGCGCTGGATGAAGCCGCCTCCGGCAACCAGGATCACGTTACCCTTGACAGTGCTCTGATCTTCGACCATATAGGGAACCAGGAACGGTACGAAGCCCGCTTCGTCATAAGTATGAGCAAAGTCTAGCTCTGCTACGCCATCTTCCTGAGCCATGCCTTCAGGGGTGCCGTCGCGCCAAATGTACCAGCAGACAGATTCGGGATCGTCCACCTTCTGGACCAGGGCTTCGCGCATGGTGCGCAGCTTGTCCACCACTTCCTGGCCGCCCGCGGCTACCTGCTCGCCATACTTGTTGAAGATGCCTTCGTCAGCCGCTTCAATGGGCTTGCCGGTCTTGTCGAAACTCCAAGCAATCTGGAACCAGTAGTGCTCGTATTCATTCCAAGTGTCAAACTCATAAGCTGCGCCGCGGCTGGTGATGTAACGCGCAAGGTGCATTTCCTCATCGTAGGCTTTCTGCAGCTCACTTTTTTCTTCCGCCAGTGCGGACACGCAGGCTAACGCCATCGTCAGCGCCAGGATCAGGCAAACCAGTTTCTTCATATAATAGACCTCCTTTTACTTCTATACCCTTGACGGGTCGGGTTCGGGATGAAAGGAGGAACGGAGCGGAAGGCCCCGTTCCCTGAAAGACGGATCAGCGGGCGTTGTAGATGCCGCCGCCGTAGCTGACGGTGCCGTCCTCATTGCGGCTGTAGCGGCTGAGCCAGTTGAAGAACAGGATGCCTTCGTCCAGTGTGCCGGTGTGGGGCATTTCATCCGCGATGGTATAGCGCACGACGGGCATGCCGTTCTCATCGCACCATTCATAGTTCTCGAAGCGGCCGGCGCGGAAGGCGATGCCCTCATCCTTGGCTTTATTGTAGCCCTTGAAGGCGGCGATCAGATGCTGGGCGTCCTCACTTTCGATTTTGGTGCCGGAGAAGTCGTTCTCGCCAATGACGACCCAGACGGGCGTCACATTTTCATAGGGCTGGACGTTGATCGTCTTGGCGGCGCAGCCGGTCGCGCAAACAGCGGCAAAGGTGCCGTCCAGGTAGCCGACCAGCTTCTGCACGAACAAGCCGCCCATGGAATGGCCGTAATAGTAGATGCGGGAGGCGTCGACGGGCTGCTCCGCCTTGATCTTCTCGATCATGGCCTGGATGAAGCCCACATCGTCCCACTGATCTTCCGCCTTGCTGATGTTCCAGCTGGGAGCGATGCCGGTGGAAATGCTGCCGGTCGGGAAGGCGATGATGAAGCCAAACTCCTCGGCCAGCCGAATGAAGCCCGTACGTTCGGCAAAGTATTCGCCGTTCAGGGCCGCGCCATGCACAGCCACCAGCAGCGGCGCTTTGCCCTCCGCGGTTTCACGGATCTTGGAGGGAACATACTGCACCCAGGAGCGGGTGATGCCATCGATGACCACGCTTTCCAGCGTAGCGCCCCAGTCGGACAGGTCATGCGCGGTACGGATGGCCTTCGGGCCATAACCCACCTCACGGGTCGCCAGCTTGAAGAAATCATATACCACAGCGGCGCGCTCCGCGTTCAGGGCAGCCGCGTCTTCCTTCACAGTCACGCGAACCTGGCTGACGGGCTGGTCATTGAGCAGCAGGTCATTGACCTTGGGATTCGGGAAATAGATGCGGTCCGCCCACATGTTGGAGAAGGCCTCGTCCGTGCAGCCGTTGAAGCCCTTGAACAGGTCCACCAGCGCTTCCTCGTTGTCGTTCATTTCGGAGACAAACAGCCAGACCGGCAGCTCGATGCCGTTCTCATTGCTGATGTCCGCCGCATTCAGGCTCAGGTCGCCGAAGATGGCGGCGCCGGCCCACACATTGGGCAGGTAGCCTTCCACGAAGGCCAGCGCGGCATCCGCGTTGTCACCGTAAGCGGCCAGATAGTTGCGGCCCTCGGGCTGGCGCCAGTAGTTGCGCGTGTCAGCCAGGCTGGTAGCCGCGTCCAGGAACGCAGCGTCCGCCGCGGCTTCGGTGGTGTCAAGCACCATCAGGTACAGGCCGTTGGCGTCGGCGACTGCCTGCCAGCCGCCCTCTTCCAGGGCCTGGGCCGGGGTGGTGCCGGTCGCCGGCACGACCATGACGAAGCCCTGGGTCTGGGCATAGTCCTCGGCCAGGTAGACGACGGCCTTGCGCTCCGTCTCGCCGACGGCGACGCTGACCTGGTACGCGCCCTGGTAGATGGTTTTCAGCGGATTCGCGGGATCCACCGCTTTGGAATAATCCGCGGGGACCTCAGGGAATTCCCTGATCTCTACCTCGGCGATGGCGGCGCAGCTCAATACGAGCATGACGCTGAGCAGAAGAGCAACGATCCTTTTCATGGTGAAACGCTCCTTTCTGTCATTCCAGATGCGGCGAACCCGAAGGTGCGGAGGTGGTTCAATGGTTGGGCCTGCATCTTCCGGAATGTTTTAGAACGATTTATATATTAGCCGTATACCGTTCACAAAAGCAACTGGTGTTTAGCATAAAATGTTTCAATTTGAAACGAAACGTCAAATTTTGCACAAACGGAGATGTTGATATATGAAACATGTATATGTGGCATCAAGATGTCGTTAAGAATTTGAACGCAATTCGGCGCTGTACGGCCAAAGTGTTTCATCTATGGACAAGCCTGTCAGCATGGCGTTGACAGGCTCCAGCCACTCGGCCTGCCCATCCTTGCCGGGCACCTCGATAGCCAGATAGGTGCGCCTTCAGCTGTGGATACCAGCGGCTTTTGTCGTTTAGGGGCCCTGTAGAAGCCAAGTTCTTACTGACGGTAGAAAAAAAGATATCTTTTTCATACGAATCATCTGTTGCTTTTCTTGCAATGACGGCTTATAATCATTGATAGAACGCAAAGGAGGCGGACGCATGAAGATGAGCCTGGCGGAAAACATCCGCGCTTTCCGCAAGGAACGGTCGCTGACCCAGGAGCAGCTTGCCGAGGCCTTAGGGGTGACGGCAGGCGCGGTGTATAAGTGGGAGGCCAAGCTGTCGGTCCCGGAGCTGGAGCTGATCATTCAGATGGCGGACTTCTTTGATACCTCCGTGGACGTGCTGCTTGGCTATGAAATCAAGGATAACCGCCTGGAAGCGACGGTGAAGCGTTTGCGGGAATACCGCCGCAGCAAGGATCGGGACGGGCTGGCGGAGGCGGAAAAGGCGCTCAGGAAGTACCCGCACTCCTTTCAAATCGTCAATGAGAGCGCCGCGCTGTACCGCGCGTTCGGCATTGAGGCTGGAGACAAAAAGCTGCTTCGTCGTGCACTGGAGCTTCTGGAGCAGTCCCGTCTGCTGCTGAGCCAAAACAAAGATCCCCAGATCAGCGAGCAAACGATCTACGGTAACATCGCGCAAACGTATCTGGGGCTGGACGAAACGGACAAGGCCATAGCGCTTTGGAAAGCCCACAATGCGGGCGGGGTGTACAACTCCCGGATCGGTTCAATTCTGGCCCAGAATGATCAGATAGAGGAGGCGGTACCGTATCTGTCGGAGGCCCTTGCGAATCTGCTCG
>CAMNEH010000012.1 GCA_946536315.1 uncultured Clostridia bacterium | reverse complement strand
CGAGTTTCAGGAGCTGACATTAGGGTTTCATAGTGCTGTATTACGGGAATTCAGGACATATGTGCTGTGGATTATTTAGAGAAGCACACGATGATGCTTTGCTTAAGAACAATGATTATGTTATTCTGCTGAAAGCTTTTACAGATAAAGTCGAGATAGTAGGCCGAATCGATAATGATTATTATGTGAAGTATCATGGGGTGTATTGGCTAACAGACAGTATTCATTTCTTTAGCTATAACTTTGATTCAGAACCTCTATGTGGAATGATTGAAAGAGATAGAGCGAAACAAATTGCAATTTTAAGAATCGTTGAGGAGTATAGAATTGCTAACATAGAAAACTATCATGTTGACGTATTGATGTTCTCATGTGCTGACGATCCAGCCTCAAGCATGTATGTTGTGAATATATATGCCGAATCGCCTGATTATAATGTGTATTATGTACACATATCTTGTATAACTGGCGAAGTCTACTATAGTGGATTCGCAAAGCATATCGTAGGATGATGACCATCTCCCACAGATCAATCTGGCCCTGGTCTTTGGAGAGGAATCCAGGCTTCCGTTCTATTACCGGAAACTGGCAGGAAATGTTCCGGATGTCAAGACGATTGGAGGAGAAAGAATTATGAGAAGGAAAATACTAATGAAACAGCTCCTGTTTAGTGTTGTGTTTCTGTTCATTCTGTCTGGTCAGGGTTTACCCGTCAGTGCAGAAAACCAGCTGAAGGAAGCAGAGATTCGGAGTATTGCGGTTGAGTATTTTGAAAACCTTGACGGATTGACGGAAGAAGAGCGAAAACAGTATCATTTTGACGAACAAGAATTCGAATGTATGGGAACAGACGAAAACGGTGAAGCTGTTTGGTATGTGGCGTTTAGAGATGGTGATTATGTTTTTAATAGATATTCATTTGAAGTTAATGGTACGACAGGAGAAGTTTCACTCCTTGATACTCCATATATACCAGATCCATCTTATGATTGGAAAATAAGAGTGTCAACAATTATTGAAAGCGCAGGAGATTGCCCTTTGAGCAAAGAAGAAATTCTTGAACAGGCACAAGCATATTTTCTTGCTGTTGAAGATGAAGTTGATGGATTAACATCACAACAGCGGGAAAAATATACTGTAAATGAGAATACGTCTGTTGTATATGAGCTTGCTGATCATACGCCCATCTGGTGTGTACAGTATACTAGCGATGTATATTCGAAATGGGATATCAAGGACCGATATAAGTTTTATATCAATGGATATACCGGTGAGCTAGTTGATTTTGAGCATCCAGAAATTCCGAATCCAGTAAATCAATGGTATTCCAAGCTATGTCTGGAAAGGAATGGTGACTTTGTCACATGGTCGATTCAACAAAAATACGAGTTCAAAAGGGCGCTTGAAACTGCCCAAGATGAATATTGGCCTATGGCATCGTGGAACAATGTCGGTGAAATCAACCCCTATCTGGTCTATCTGACATTATATGATTTTCAATTACCAGATGAGAATTGTATAACACAAGAAGAGGCAGGGCAAAAAGCACTCCAGTATTTGTCTGAAAAAATGAACGAAGAGCTCTCTGAACAGTTTATTAAAGAAAACTATTATGTCAAGTATTCCTTCCTAAATTCAACTCGTTTTGATAAAGCGGGCCGGTTAACATGGAAAGTATTCTTTATACCAATTGACCGAATAGGATATCTGTCAGTGCAGTGGCAAGGACCACGATGTGGTACTTACATTGAACTTGATGCTCATACTGGGGAATACCTTGGCATAAACCCTCTGCAATATGAATTAATGGATATTGATTATATTGAGTAATATTGAGCTTCTTGAACCGCTTATGCTGACGTGGGATGCAATTGACAACGCACTATGAAGCCCAGTACCCTTCACTGTTTCAATAACAAACAGCCCGGCTCGCCGCTGCGCCGGATCCTGTATTGTAGTCCGCGTTGCGCCCTTGACAAGCGGCCGCACAGCGCGTACAATACCCGTTAAACGGGGCTAACAAGACCGGTGTGCCCCGTTTCCTTCAGGGTAACAGTTAGTTGCCGCTAACTATCAGGAAATGAGGACGTGTTGGCATGGAGCATGCGGTGGAGTTTGAGAACGTATCCCGGGTGTACAAGACCGGCGACCATGAACAAAAGGCGCTGGACGGCGTCAATCTGACCCTGGACAAGGGCAGGCTGATCGTGATCCTGGGTCCCAGCGGCGCGGGCAAGAGTACGCTGCTGAACCTGCTGGGCGGGCTGGACAGCCCCACCGGCGGCACAATCCGGGTGGATGGGCAGGACATCTCCCGCCTGAGCGCGGACCAGCTGGCCGAGTACCGCGCGGCGAAGGTGGGCTTTGTATTCCAGTCCTACAACCTGATCCCCACGCTGACGGTGCTGGAAAACGTCGCGCTGGTGAAGGAGATCGCCCCCCGGGCCCTGTCCCCCGAGAAGATGCTGGAGGAGGTGGGCCTGGGCGACCACATGAAAAAGTTCCCCGCGGAGCTCTCCGGCGGCGAGCAGCAGCGGGTATCCATCGCCCGGGCGCTGGCCAAGAACCCGGAAATCCTGCTGTGCGACGAGCCCACAGGCGCGCTGGATTCCGAGACCGGCGCGGTGGTGCTGAAGGTGCTGCTCACCATGGCCCGCGCCTATGGCAAGACCATCATCGTGGTCACCCACAATCAGAATATCGCGCGGATCGCCGACGTGGTGGTCCGCGTGAAGAGCGGACGGATCCGGTCCGTCGAAAACCAGGCGCATCCCGCGCAGGTGGAAGAGGTGGACTGGTGATATGCTGTTTCGCAAAATGATCCGCACCATGGGACGGTACCGCGCCCAGTTCATCTCCATGGTCATCATGATCGCGCTGGGCGTCGGCGTGTTCCTTGGCTTCAATATGGAGTGGTACACCATCGAGCGGGACACCGCCAGGGCCTTTGAGGAGACCGGCTTTGCCGACTACCGCATCTATTCCGAAAAGGGTTTCTCCAGGGCGCAGCTGGAGAAGATCCTGGCCCTGCCCGGCGTGGATGACGCCACGCGCCTGCTCGCGGTCAACGTCTCCGTCAGGGACGAGCCGGACATCCTGGCCCTGAACGTGGTGGAAAACCCCGCCGTATCCGGCTTTGTGCTCACCGGCGGCGAGGCGTATGACCCCGAAAGCCAGGACGGCGTCTGGCTGTCCGACCGTTACGCGGCGGAGAACGGCATTCATCCGGGCGACGAGCTGACCGTGACCTACTCCGGCTTTTCCCTGACCGGCACGGTGAAGGGGCTGGTCAAGGCGGGCGAGTCTGATCTGCGTGCCGGACGAGACCCAGCTCATGCCCGACTTCAGCACCTACGGCTTTGCCTTTATTTCCCCCACCATGCTCCGGCGCAGGATTTTCGTCGAATTCTACCCCCAGATCAACGTGCGCACCGGCCTGGGCAAGACGGAATTTGCCGGCCTGGTGAACGAGGCGCTGGGCGCGACCACACTGATCGTGGGCAAGGAGGACACCGTCTCCTATGCCGAGGCCATGGGCGAGAGCGAAGAGGGGAAGACCATGGGCTCCATCCTGCCCGTGCTGTTCCTGGCCATCGCGGTGCTGACCATGGTCACCACCATGCACCGCATCACCGCCTCCGAGAAGACCCAGATCGGCACGCTGAAGGCCCTGGGCTTCAAGGACGGGCGCATCACCCGGCACTACAGCGTGTACGCGCTCGCCATCGGACTGTGCGGCACGGCGCTGGGCATCGGGCTCGGCTGGTGGCTGGGCTGGTTCATCATGAATCCGGACGGCTCCATGGGCACGTATATGGACATGGTGGACTGGTCGCTGCACACGCCGCTGTTTGTGTGGATTGCGCTCGTGCTGATCAACCTGTTCCTGCTGCTGATCGGCCTGCTCTCCGTGCGCAGCATGCTGCGCGGCACCGCCGCGGACGCCCTGCGGCCCTACGTGCCGCGCAGGCAGCGGCGCATCCTGCTGGAGCGCGCCCGCCTGTGGGACCGCCTGAGCTTCGGCGCGAAGTGGAACCTGCGCGACGCGCTGCGGCACAAGGCCCGCACCGGCATGACCCTGTTCGGCGTGGTGGGCTGCATGGTGCTGCTGGTGGGCGGCCTGGGCATGCAGGACACCATGAACGCGTTCATGGACGCGTTCTATCATCAGGCCATCGGCTATGAGACCAGGGTGAACCTGGATACGGACGCTTTGGATAACGAAGCGGCCGCCGCCCTGGCTGAGACGCTCTCCGGCGACTGGAGCGCGGTCTCCAGCATCCAGATCGGCGGCGAGGCGTACGCCCTGGAGGTGGACCACCTGCCTCACCAGCTGGTGCGCTTCCTGGATACGGAGATGAGGCTCACCGCGCTGACGGACGAAGGCGTGTACATCTGCAGCCGCATCGCCAAGGCCTTCGGCCTGGCCGAGGGGGACGCGCTGACCTTCTCCCCCTACGGCAGCGACGAACAATATACCCTGCCCGTGGCGGGCGTGGTCAAGGCCCTGACCGAGAGCGTATACATGACCGATGTCTGCGCCGACCGTCTGGGGCTTGAATACCGGGTGAACACCGTCTATACCAACGAGCCCGGCGTCGAGGCCGGGCGGGGCGTCCTCAACACCCAGTCCCACCAGGCCATTGTGGATTCCTTCGATACCTTCACCGAAATCATGGTGATGATGATCTGGCTGCTGGTGATCGCCGCGGTGGTGCTGGGCATCGTGGTGCTCTACAACCTGGGCGTGATGAGCTACACCGAGCGCTACCGTGAAATGGCGACGCTGAAGGTCATCGGCTTCAAAGACGGCCGCATCGGCCGCCTGCTCATCGGCCAGAACATGGCCATCACCGTCCTGGGCGTGGCCATCGGCATTCCCGCCGGCATCGGCGTGCTGCAGTACCTGATCACCGCGCTGGCCAGCGAGTATGAGTTCAATCTGGCCATCGGTCCGGGCACATACCTCATCAGCACGCTGCTCACCTTCGGCGTGTCCCTGCTGGTGGGCCTCATGGTCGCCCGCAAAAACCGCCGCATCGACATGGTCGAGGCCCTGAAGGGCCAGGAATGACCCGCGCGCAGGTCACTATAGCAAGGATGCGGGCTGCAGATCATTCCTGACATCAAGCTCATGATGATTGATCATCATCGTCTTTGCCTGATCTTCGAATCCATGGAAACAGTACTCTCATATAGTCTTGCAAAGAACTCACAGCTCGGGTGACCTGGACCACGTCTTGAAAAACTCTGTAGGAAATAACATAGCCTTCGAAGACCAGTATTCGATACCCGCTATCCATGCCGCCAGGTAAGTACACGACCCGGCCGCTATACGGAAAGGTGAGCAGGATCTCGGTCGTGTCCACAATTCCATTTGTGATCCGTTCCGCCGCATCCGGGTTCTGATACTCCTGGTAGATGTACACCCAGATTTCATCCAGGTCACGAAGGAATTCAGGGGAATATTCAACCCTGTACTGCACGGCGGCGCTCCTTCATATGTGCTCTTATCTGATCAATAGAAAGCCAGCCTTCCTCTTCGCCGGCCCGAATACCTTTGTTCATCTCGCACATATAGCGCAGCGCTGCTTTCATTTTCTCCGTCTCTTCCTGATCCTCGATATGAACGAGCGCATATGCACCATGTCCGTTTTTTGTGAGATAAACTGGCGACCCAGGCGTCACAGTCTCCAACAATGACGAATAATTCCTCAATTCTGAGACAGGTTGGATGTTCGGCATATCAGCGCCCCCTTTCAGCAATCTGAATATAGCATAGTTTTGTCTCAAATTCAACATCAAATTTGCAGCATCAAAGAAGCGTCTTCAGCGATACAGAGTATCTTTGATAAAAAAAACGGAGCTTTTTCACCACATCAGTGGTCATAAGCTCCATTTTCCCGCCCAGGGTTGTGCAGCGGCCTCGCCGGGACTTCGTCAGTCGATCAGCGTGACGGTCAGCCGGTCGGACGCGGCGTCGCGCAGCACGCGCAGCAGCCTGTCCGCGTAGGCCTCCAGGCTGCGGCGCATCTCCGCTGCGTGGTACAGCCGGATCTCGCCGGTCAGCTCGGTCAGGCAGTCGTACAGGGCGTCCAGATTCCGCCCATAATAGGATGGAAAGCCGAGCGCCTCCTGCAGATGCGCGTGCGCGCGCGCGGGACTGTCCATCATGGCGCCGTCCAGTATATACATCCAGTCGCCTCCTTATACCGCAAAACACGGACGGCCGATCGGGATCACCGTCGGCCGCCCGTCTTGTACGCTATTGTAATACCGGACGATGCGCGTTGTCAATCATTCCTGGCAAAAAGCGGGGTGGAAAGGTACCGCTCGCCCGTATCCGGCAGCAGCGCGACGATGGTCTTGCCTTCGTTTTCGGGCCGCTTCGCGGCCTGAATGGCGGCGCAGAGGGCCGCGCCGGAGGAAATGCCGACCAGGATGCCCTCGGTCCGGCTGATCAGACGGGCGAAGGCGAAGGCGTCCTCATTGCTGACGGGCAGGATTTCATCATAGATCTTCTGGTTCAGCACGTCCGGCGCGAAGCCCGCGCCGATGCCCTGAATCTTGTGCGCGCCCGCCTTGCCCGTGGACAAAAAGGCGGAGGCCGACGGCTCGACCGCGATCACCTTCACCCCGGGCTTGACGCCCTTCAGGTATTCGCCGACGCCGGTGATGGTGCCGCCGGTGCCGATGCCGGCAACGAAAATGTCCACCTCACCGTCGGTATCCGCGTAAATTTCCGGGCCGGTGGTCTGGCGGTGCGCTTCCGGGTTGGCCGGATTGACGAACTGTCCGGGAATGAAGCTGTTGGGAATCTCCTTCGCCAGCTCCTCCGCTTTGGCGATCGCGCCCTTCATGCCCTTCGCGCCTTCCGTCAGCACCAGCTCCGCGCCGTACGCCTGCATCAGCAGCCGGCGCTCGACGCTCATGGTTTCCGGCATGGTGATGATGATACGGTAGCCCTTGGCGGCCGCCATCGCCGCCAGGCCGATGCCGGTATTGCCGCTGGTCGGTTCAATGATGACCGCGCCCGGCTTCAGTCTGCCGGTGCGCTCCGCGTCCTCAATCATCGCCTTCGCAATGCGGTCCTTCACCGATCCCGCGGGATTGAAATACTCCAGCTTCGCCAGCAGCCGTGCCTTCAGCCCTTCCTGCCGTTCAATGTGTCCCAGCTCCACCAGCGGCGTGCGCCCGACCAGCTCCGTCAGGTCCTGATATATTTTCCCCATCTGCTGCTTCCTCCTTTTTACCTACTTACCCTGTAGGTTGGAACGATTATAACGGATGACGCTGCGGATGTCAACAGGAAATTTGATTTTTGTGATCCGCTCATCGCGTGGTCAGGAGCGTATCGGAGGCAATGCGCAGCAGGTAGCTGTTGTGCCAGGGCGAAGACGGACTGTCGCATTCCTTTTTCAGGCGCTGGGCGAGTCGCTCAGCGGCGCTGCCCTGAAATGGCACGGGGCTTTTGCTCAGCACCGCGGTCACCGTGTCCCTGAGCAGCGCTGCCAGCTGCGTATCCACCGTATTCAGCGAGGTGATCAGGGGAAAGCCGGATATCTTCCGGTCTTCGTTCAGCTCCCACATGACCTGCCGGGGCAGCAGCGCGTCCGCGGTGACCGCCAGGCTGTGCAGCGCGGCGGTCAGCTCGTTTTCCCCGCGCAGGGGCAGCCTGGCCATACACAGGCGGAGGTGATTGAACAGCGCCAGAAACGACGCCCCCCGCAGGACAGGCGGCGGGCCGGATGACCAGCCGTGTTCCACATAGCTGAACAGCGCCCGGATCTCATCATCCGGCGTCATGGGGAACCAGGTCATCTCCGCCTTCAGCCGGTGGTCGGGATGCAGCAGCGCGGATAAAGCGGTTTCCGCCGCCTCCGCCTGGCCGAACAGGGCCGCCTCGGTCTGAAGGGTGATCAGCTGCTCCCGGGTGCTCCGGGGCGCGGCGCCGAGCACGCGGAACGGGTGCTGCTGATACTGGCTGATCAGGTCCGTCATGGCGCGCTCTCCTTGTTCAAGATGTCCGAAAACGCCTCCTCCAGGGCCAGGGACGTCCACGCGCTGTCAAAGCTGCCTGAAAGGCCCAGATTGCTGGCTGTTGAATTCATGCTGAGGTATGAGGTAAAGTCAATGGTCTCGCGGTACTTCGGCGGGTTCTTTTCCCGCTCGTTCAGGAGGGCGGCGTGGTTGTCGCCCGGCGCCCACAGCATCAGCCGCGATACGGCGGAAAATGTGGGAAAGCTGCCGATGCCCGAAAACTTCTTCCAGGGGGTTGTCCGTATACGGGAGTTGAAACCGGTGCGGCTTATGGTGGAGATAAAATCCCATGACAGGGTGTTGCGCAGCGTATTTCCCAGATACCGGTAGGTCAGGTCCGTCAGCAGGATACAGGTGCAGTCCGCCAGGCTGGACGCCCGGCGTTCCGCCGGCAGCCGCAGCCAGTATTCCGGCATCAGCCGCCACTGAAAGGCCGCCGCGCTGTCATCATGCAGCGGCCAGCTCTTGCTCAGGCTGTAGGACATCGAAATCATATAATCCTTTTCCCGGCGGATCAGCACCAGCGGCCGGCTGGTGTCGATCGCGTCCGCTTCCGCCGGCGTCATTTCCGGGCGGGTCAGGTCCGTGACCAGCGCGCCGTCGGGAAACACCCTTGTCAGGTCCGCGCCGGCATTGCTGAGCGCGGTCCAGTAGCGCAATTGTCCGTCCACTGTGGTGATTTCCGCGCCGGCGGTCTGCAGCTCATTGTACGCCGCTTCCTCCTGTCCGTTTTGCATCGCTTCCGCCCAGCGCTGCAGGGTCCGTCGGTTGCGTTCATCGTCAAGCGCGGCGCGGAGTTCTGACAGTTTCAGAAGGACCTCCGGGCTGTTTCCCGCTTTTTCGAGCGTCCGGATGGCTTCTTCCGTGTTTCCCTCCGCCGCGAGGGACAGCCCCCAGTCCCGGTAGATCGTTTCCGCCGTCACGCCCTCCGCGGCCAGCAGCGCGGCGTCGGCTTTCGCGCCGTGCTCCGCCGCGGCGGCATAGTCGCCGGCGCTGTATTCCCGCAGCGTCAGCCGCGCGTACAGGGCCGCCACGCGCGCGTCGCTGTCCGGGACCTCCCTCAGCTGGGCGATCGCCCGCTCCTCCTCCCCGTTACGCTCCAGCTCTTCGGCGAACGCGCTTCGCGCGGCCCTTTCGGCCTCAGTATTTCCCGCAAGGTGGTACTGCCGGATCGCGGATTCCCAATCCCCATCCGCGGCCAGGGTGTCCGCCCAGGCGCTGCGCAGGGTCGGCAGCGACGCCTGCGCCTCGGCGCGCACGTCCGGGTTGGGGAAGAACCAGCGGTTGGCCAGCGCGGCATACGCGGAGACGGCGGCCTCGTACTGCTCCGCCTGCGCCAGCGTCCGCGCCGAGGCCAGCTGTCGGGGCTGCCACACGTGCCACGACAGCGCGATGAGCAGCGCCGCCGTCAGAAGCGCCGCGGCCCCTGCGGCCCACAGGCGGCACACCCGCCTTCGCCTGGCCCGGGCCAGCGCTTTTTCACGCTCCATCTGAAGGCGGAGCAGCTCGCTTTTGCGTGTCTGCGCCTCACCGATCGCGGCCAGCGCTTCCGGGAAGTCGGCGAGCGGCGTCAGCTCGCCGAGAATGACCTCCAGCTGACGCAGCTGATCGGACCCTGCGATGCCGCTCCGCAGCGTCCGGATTTTCTCCAGCGTCGTCCGGTTGCGGATCCGGTCCTGCTTGGTCTTCAGCAGCGCCGCCATCCCGCGGTCCACCGCGTCCTCAGGGATGGTCGTCAGCAGAAAGGCGAGCACGCTGGCCTCCTTCCATTCCGCCGTTTCCGTCGAAAGGTCCCGGATTTGCTGATAGATATCTTCCCTGCGGCGCAGTTCGGCTTCCGCCGCCCGGCGCCGCGCTTCTTTGACTTCGGACAGCTTCTGCGCGGCGTCCCTGTACCCGCCCAGGAACAGCAGCCAGCGCTCGGCAGACGCGTCAGCCGTCCCTTCCGTCAGGCAGTCATACAGCGGCTGCCGCCAGTCCAGCGCTTCGGGGAGCAATGCCGTCTGGCTGGCGGTCAGCCGGTTCTGGGCATAGCAGTACCCGCACTCCGCCATGCCATGTTGGCTGGCGGTGTATACCGGTTTCCCGCACGATTCGCAGCGTATCAGCAATGTATTTCCTCCCGGAGGCGCGTCCCTTTCAGCCCAGCAGCACGCTCACCTGTTCAAACATGTCTTCCGTATCCGGCGCCAGGTCCGGCTTCTTCAGACGATTCAGCTCGGAGATGACCATTTTCAGCTTGCCGTAATCCTTGGCCTCGATGCACGCGCGGCCCTCCTCCTTCAGCTGACTGAAGCGCTGCGGATCACGGTAATCCCCCGGCCGCGATACGCGGATCTCGAATTGCTCGTCGAGGAAGCGGTGGCACTGCTGCAGGGCCATCCAGCCGCGGCTGCGGTACTGGTTCAGGATGGTTTCGTAGGTGTCGCCGTAGTGATCGATCGCCTGGCGGGCGGAATCATACAGGCTGTCCAGCATGGCCTGGTCCGTTTCGCTGAGGTCGTCCCAGTACCGATGCATCAGGCTGCGGTACGAGTTCAGGTCGACCACCCGGAATTCCTTGAGGTGTTCCTGGCGGAACTTCGCGACCGTGCGCTGGCATTCCAGCAGGCGATTGGCCGCCTCCTGCACCTGTTCCGGGTCCTCGCTCTGCAGTCCTTCGCGGATGTCGCGCAGCTCGCGCAGCGTGCTGAGCAGGCGGAAGTCCATGATCGTCCCGCTCAGCTGCATCACGCGGCGCTCCAGCCGGTTGGCGGCCTGCATCAGGGCGGAGGGATCCTGCAGGTCCAGCTGGCCCTCGGCCCGGCTGTAGTAATTCTGGTTGGCGAACACCGCGCCGACGGACGGGATCGTGACGCCCAGGCGCAGATGGCCGGATTCGTCGATTTCATATTCACACACCACCTCGGCGCCGACCGCGATCACGCCGGACGAAAAGCTGGTGCCGGGGATCCGGTAAATGCCGATATAGCGGTTATCCTCGATCGGCTCCTTGATTTCTCCCTCCCAGAGGGTGAACACGATGGCCTCCGCGCTGCCCGCGACCAGGCGCTTGCCTGAGCGCAGGGTCAGCGACCCGCGCTTGGGCAGGCGCTCGTTTTCCATCACCAGATAAACGGGCACGGCCTGGCCGCCTACCCGGTCCAGCGCCTTGATGGCGATGGCGTGCGAGGAGGGCACCGCCGTCACCGAGGCGGCGACGCGCCGGATCAGCAGCCGGTCCTCCCGGAGCGTGACCGGCTGGCCGTGGGCGTCGTAGAGGCTCAGGCGGAAGACGTTCTCCCCCGCGGCGCGCATCGGCGCGGTCAGCATGCCGCGCGCCGTGAAGCGCATCCTGCCACTGGTCCAGCCGTCGGCCTCGGCCGTCAGCTCGGCCGAGAAATCCTCGCCGCCGCGCTGAATGACGGCTACGCGCGCTTCATCACCGGAAACGCGCTGCTCGTAGCGGATATCGAAATCGTTCTCCTCGGCGTGGCGGTAGGTTTCCTGCGGGCGGTGGTCCGCCTGCGACCAGTCGATAGACTCGGCATAGATCGCCGCGCCCTCGGCCACGGCGGTCATGGGGTCCGCGGTCCCCTTTTCCGCGATCTTCAGCGCCTTCATCACGTACTCCTGCAGCGGGGGATAGACGGTCGGGCCCCCGACGAACACGATCTTGCGGATGCCCTCGTCCCGCAGGCCGGACTTCCGGATCACCTCCCGGGACACTTCGACAGTGGAAGCCAGCAGGTCCCGGATCAGGCCGGTCAGCTGATTCCGGGTGACGGAGATGTCCAGGTAGAGCTCCTTCCCGTCCAGGTCCTTGCAGCCGATCACGGCTTCGTCCATCTGCACATAGGCTTCCTCCCGGGCAGAGAGTTCGATTTTTGCCTGCTCGCACGCGAACAGCGCCAGCTGCCTGAGCCGGCGGTAATCGGCGCTCTGCATCAGGTTGTCCGGCAGGCGGAAGCGCTCGCGCAGCCAGGGGACGACCACGCTGTGGAACAGCAGGCGGTCCCAGTCCCTTCCGCCGCACATTTCCTTCCCGCCCTGGGCCAGGAGGCGCACCTGCCCGCCGATATGCTCCGCCACGGACACGTCAAACGTGCCGCCGCCCAGGTCATAAATCAGGAACGCGCCGTCAATGGGCGCGGACTTCATGATGCTCATGACCGCGGCGACAGGCTCCTGCATCAGCGCGACCTGTCCGAGGCTGGCCAGGCGCGCCGCTTCCATGGTCGCGTCCTTCTTCATCTGGTTGAACGCCGCGGGCACGGTGATGACCGTCACCGTGTCCGGGCTGTTCTGCCATTCGGCGGGCAGGTAGCCGTACAGCACGCGGAGGATCTCCGCGCTGCATTCCTCCGGCGTCAGGGTGTCGCCCGTGCGTTCCAGGGTAAATTTCATGCTCGTGCCCAGGTAGCGCTTGAACAGCGTCGCCGCGTTCCGCTCATCCGCCGGGGCCATTTCATACGCCCTGCGGCCGTAGAAGCGGTGTCCCCGCCGGTCCACATAGATCGCGGAGGGGGTGACGTTGTTCTGCTCCGGGCTTTTCCAAATGCGGGTGTCGGTCCCGTCAAAGGAGCAGATCGCGCTGTTGGTGGTGCCCAGATCAATCCCGATATACTGCATTTACTGTTCCTCCAATTCCTCGCTGAGCATGACGGTGCCGGGCTTCCTGAGCCGGTTGTTCTCCATGATGACGGGCTCCACCATCTGCGCGATGCGGAAGCGCATGTCCACGCTCTCGGGGAAATCCTCCAGGTTCAGGGGGGTGACCGCGAGGCCCACGGTGTATTTTTCACCGGTCAGGTCCACGGCGCGCAGGCCGGCTTCGTCCAGCACGGCATGCACCTTGCGCATATACCATTCAAACTGGCTCATAAACCGCTCCGCAGCCATCGGCTCCATGGCGGGCACAGCCCGCCGCACCTGCTGCGCCAGCCGCCAGCTTTCGCTCGCCAGGTCCACCAGCGCCTGCGAGGCCTCCCGTCCGGCGGGCGGCGGGCATTCCTCCGCGTCGGGACGCCGCCGGTCGCCCATCCAGCCTTTTCTGAAGTTTTTCATACCGTTTCCTCCGTTCAGTCTATGTCACCAGCTATATTCGCCGGCGTCCGGCCAAATCCTCCCGTTTTTTTGACAAAAAAGGGGGATACTGGTATGATGGAGGCGCGAAAAATTCCCTAAATTTTTTTATTTTTTTGTAACGAATCGCGTGTTCGACCGTCTAACCGGTGATCCCGGACGAAAGGAGGTGAGGATGTGACCCAGGAACAGTGCGAGCGGCTGTATGAGGCGTGTTATATGCGGGTGTTTTCCTACGCGATGACGCTGACAAAGGATCGCGGCACCGCGGAGGAGATCACGCAGGAAACGTTTTTCCGGGCGTTCGCGAAGCAGGGCGCGTACCGCGGCGAGGCGGACCAGGTGACCTGGCTGTGTGCGATCGCAAAAAACCTGTTCATCGACGAGCAGCGCCGCCGCAGCCGGCTGGACCCGATGCCGGAGGAAGCGCCGAGCCCGGAAAAGAGCGTGGAACGCGCAGTGGCGGCGAAGGACGCGTCCTTCCGGATCCACCTGGCGCTGCACGGGCTGGAGGAGCCCTACCGCGAGGTGTTCGAGCTGAGGGTGTTCGGCGAGCTGAGCTTCCGGGAAATCGGAACGATTTTCCACAAGACGGAAAACTGGGCGCGGGTCACATACCACCGGGCCAGGATCAGATTACAGGAGAGGATGGAGGAGCAATGAAATTGGATTGCGCCGTAATACGCGACCTGCTGCCGCTGTACGCCGACGAGGCCTGCAGCGAGCAGAGCCGGGCGCTGGTGGACGCGCATCTGCGGGAATGCCCGGAATGCAGCGGCATGCTCGCGCGCCTCAGGAAGACGGAGCTTGAAAACGGGCTCCGGACGGAAAAAAACGAAGTGGTGCAGTATGGCGCCAAGCGATTCAGGCGGCGGTCCACGGCGGTCGGGGCGCTCATTTCCGGGCTGTTCATGATCCCGATCTTAGTGTGCCTGATCGTCAACCTGGCCACCGGGCACGCGCTGGACTGGTTTTTCGTGGTGCTGGCGGCGCTCATGGTCGCCGCGTCCCTGATCGTCGTGCCGATCCTGGTCCCGGAGAACAAGCTGTTCTGGACCTTCTGCGCGTTCTGCGTCAGCCTGCAGGTGCTGCTGGCCGTCACCTGCCTGTTCAGCGGCGGAAACTGGTTCTGGATCGCGTCCAGCGCGTCGCTGTTCGGGCTGAGCGTGCTGTTCCTGCCGTTCGCGCTGAAGGCGCGGCCCGCCCGGAAACTGCTGGGCGGAAGCAGGCGCTGGCTGGTCGTGCTGGGCGTGGACGCCGTGCTGTTTGTGAACATGATGAACGTGATCCTGTCCGGCGGGAAAATCACGCTGACCAGCGTACTGCTGGCGCTCGGCGCGATCGCCGGCATCGGACTGATCGCCCTTGAAATCATTGGGAAAAGGAGCCACCTGCAATGAAAAACGCCAAATTCCTCAAGTGCGCCATGATCCTCTGCGCTTTGATCCTGATCGCGGCGGTCGTCGTCGCGCTCAGCGGCATCCTGAACGCTGCCGGATTCACCTACGAGCACGCCGACAAGTACACGGCGGGCGACGCCGAAATCGCTCAGCCCGTCAGGAACCTGGACATCCACTGGGTCGACGGCCGGGTCAATGTGACGTATCACAGCGGGACGGGGATCAGCCTGACCGAAACCTCTGAAAAGCCGATCGGCGACGACCTGCGCATGCGCTGGTGGGTGGACGGGGATACGCTCAGGGTGCAGTACGCCCGGTCCGGCTTCCGCCTGAGCCTGAATCCGCGGAAAACGCTGACCCTCAGCCTGCCGGAGGGCGCTGTGTTCGACAGCGTCAGCATCAGCGCGACGTCCGGCGATCTCAGCATCCCGGCCCTTCAGGCGGAGCGCCTGACGCTGAGCACGACGTCCGGCGACATCGACGCGGCGGCGACGGTCCGGCGGGTCGCTGCCGGCGTGACCTCCGGGAATGTTTCCCTGGCCCTTTCCGGCAGCGCGGAGGCGGCCGAGGCCAGCGCGACATCCGGCAATATCCGGCTGACGCTGGAAAGCGCGGACAGCGTGAACGCCAGCACGACCTCGGGGCTCGTCAGCGTTTCGGGCGAAAGCGTCACGTCGCTCAAAGCCGCCTCAACGTCCGGAAACGTCACCCTGGACATCGGGCGCGTGACGGACGCGGACGTGGGCAGCACCAGCGGCACCGTGACCGCTGCGTTCGGCGCGTTCTCCGCGGTCAAGGTCGCTGCGACCTCCGGCGACGTCCGGCTTTCCCTGCCCGAAGATCCTGGATTTACCGCAAAGCTGGCCACGGTCAGCGGCGGCATCCATTATGACCTGCCGCTGAGCAGGCAGTCCGACCGCTACGTCTGCGGCGACGGCAGCGGCAGCCTGGACGTCGGCACGACCTCGGGAAGCATCCAACTTCAGCCTGCGGCGCAGTGAGCGCCACACGGCCCTTGTCATTCGCACGGAATTCGTTTATAATTCGGATATGCAGCCGGCGCACGGTATGCAGAGCAAAAAGGCGGAGGAAACGGAGCGCATGATGAAGCGGTGGCCGTGGCATCACGAAAATGATCATAAAGAAACGGCGGACGGCGGGCAGGCGGCACAGGACCTGCCCGCCGAAGCGCCGGAAGCGGCGGCGCCGCGCCAGGCAGCGCCGTTTGACATCGGGATCGTCGGGTGGTGGTTTTCTTCCAATTACGGCAGCATCCTGACCTACTATTCCCTGTGCTCGGTTCTTCAGGACATGGGACTGAAACCGCTCCTCGTGCCCATCACGAAGGTGGACGGACTGCCCTGGGAGCCCGAGACCCAGCAGGCGATCAATTTCCTGAAAAAGCACTTCCTCATCGGCCGGGAGCGCTCTTTCAGTCAAATGTTTGAGTTCAACCAGCTTTGCGATTCCTTTATGCTGGGCTCCGATCAGCTGTGGGTGCCGGTATATTATCAGTTTCTGGGATATACGTTCTTCCTCGATTTTGTGGAAAAGGACAAAAAGAAGATCGCCTTCTCCACTTCCCTGGGCCGGAACGATTTTGAAACCGACGAGGAGACCCTGGCGACGACGGTGGATTTCCTGAACCGGTTTGACGCCATCAGCGTCCGCGAAAAGAACGGCGTCCAGATCTGCCGGAAACGCTTCGGCCTGCAGGTGGACCAGGTATTTGATCCCGTGTTCCTCTGCGGGCGGGAGCGGTATGAGGCGCTGGCGGACCAGGTCAGCGACGAGCGTCCCGCCAGATACCTGCTTTGCTACATTCTGGACCCGACGCCGGAAAAGGAAGCCGCCGCCGTCGCGATCGCGGAGCGCGAGCAGCTGGAGATCCTGACGATCCCCGGCATGCGGGAAAGCCAGCTCTTCGACGGCAAATGGCAGGCGGGCAAACT
Organism: uncultured Clostridia bacterium; assembly: GCA_946536315.1. Taxonomy (GTDB): domain Bacteria; phylum Bacillota; class Clostridia; order Christensenellales; family Aristaeellaceae; genus UBA4246. The sequence continues at coordinate 25,519 of CAMNEH010000012.1, read as the reverse complement.
GCTGCGCGGGATTTCGGTGGAGCAGTTCCTGTATTACATCCGGCACGCGGATTATCTGCTGACGGATTCCCACCACGGCACGTGCTTCGGCATCATCTTTCACAGGCCGTATGTGGCGATCGTCAACAGTGACCGCGGCGGTGCGCGCTTTCAGACGGTCGCGTCCGTGCTGGGGCTGACGGACCGCCTGGTCGAAAAACCCGGGAGCGCCCTGCACGGCGGACGGTACCGCAGGCCGATCGATTACGACCAGGTCGACGCGCTGCTGAAAACCGAAAAGGAACGCGCGATGGAATGGCTGCGGGACGCGCTGGCCAAGCCTACCGGACGTCACGCGGAGACCGAACGGACGATGAAGGTAGAGAACGCCCGCCGCGCCACCCGGACGGGAGCGGAACCGGAGACGCTGAAGGCCCATCCCGAGTTCAAAAAAATCCTGACCCTCGTGACCCTGCTCAGGGACTACGGCGTCCGGCACATTGTGCTTTCCCCCGGCGGACGCGATGTGCCGCTGGTGAGGATGTTCGAGTACAACCAGGACCAGTTCGTGCTGCACAGCGTGACGGACGAGCGCAGCGCCGGATACTACGGTCTCGGCATCGCCGCGCAGCTGCAGCAGCCGGTCGCCTGCGTGTGCACCAGCGGCACGGCGGTCAGCAATTATCTGCCGGCCGTGACGGAGGCGTATTACACCGGCGTGCCGCTGATCATGATCACGGCGGACCGGTACGAAATATTCCACGAGCAGGGCGAGGACCAGACGATTCCCCAGCGCCACGTGTTCCGGGACGTGATCCGCAAGGAGATCACGCTGCCCGAAGGCGACGGCTACTACGCGGATTACCAGACCCGCCGCGATGTCTCCGAATGCATTCTGGAAACGGTCCACCACGGCTTCGGCCCCGTGCATATCAACGTGCCGATCAACAACATTCCCCTCGGCGCGAGGGTCGCCGCCGAGCACTGGCGTCTGCCGGAAGAACGGATCCCGCGGCATTTGCTGCGCGTCAGCCCCTGCGACGGGGACGGCGTGATGATGCGCTGGGTGAGCGAGCTGCTGAAGAGCCGGCGCGTGCTGGTGGTGTACGGGCAGAATCCTCCGCCGACCGAAGAGCAAAAGAAGCAGATCGAGCGTTTCGCCGCCAGTTACAACTGCGTGATCGTGACGGACTTTATCTCCAACCTCGACTGCGCGTGCTCGCTGAAGCCGTATAACATGCTGAACGCCATTTCTCAGCAGGAATTCAATGACAGCCTCGCGCCGGAGATCCTGGTGTCCGTAGGCGGGAAACGCCTGATGAACGACCCGCTGACGTACAAGGTGCGGCAGGGCCCCGGCAGCATCCGCCACTGGAGCGTGACGCCGGACGGGAAGGTCAGGGATTTCTATTTCAGGCTCACCTCCGTGATTGAGGCGACGCAGGACTACTTTTTTCGCTGGTTCGCGGACCATGCGGGCGAAAATCGCAACGACGGGGAATACTACCGCCGCTGGAAGGAATATGTGGACCGGTATCCGGACCCGGCGCCCGATCAGTTCAGCGCGCACTATGTGCAGAGCCGGCTGATCCCGTCCGTGCCCGCGGGTTCGTTGCTGCACCTGGCGGTCGGGCAGAGCTTTTTCGATTCGAGGCGGTACCATCTGCAGCCGGGCGTGCAGGTATTCTGCAACATGGGCACCAACGGCATCGACGGCTGCACGTCGACCTTCCTCGGCCAGTGCGCCGTAGCGGAAGACCGGCGCTGTTTCCTGCTGGTGGGTGACCTTTCGTTCTTCTATGATATGAACAGCGTCTGGAACAAGCCGCTGAACAGTCAAATCCGCATCCTCATGGTCAACAACAGGGGGACCGGCCTGCTGAGGGGGCACGGACTGAAGGCGGTCACATCTGCCCACAGCGCCACGGCCTGGGGCTGGGTCACCAGCGTCGGGTTTGAATACATTTCGGCCGACACAAAAGAGGCCTTCGACCGCCAGCTCCCGTATTTTCTCGGGGACCGGCCGAAGAAAGCGCTGTTCTTTGAAGTCTTTTGCTGATCGGACGGGAGCAGGGGGATAGCGCTTCGTCTCCGTCCGGCGCACGTCGTCGTCGGGTGCATAACCATCGCCCGATCACGCATAACAAACGCCGCCGCGGTGTTCATCAACCCGCGGCGGCGTTTTCCGCTGACCGGTGGAATCAGTAGGGACTGTCAAACTCCCGCTCCGCCTTTTCGACGGCCTCGGCCAGCGTCAATCCCGCGAAGTGCTGCGCGCCAAGGTTCCGGCCCGACTTCCGGTCGTCCACGAAGACACCCACCACAATGCCGGGGATGGCGCTTTCCGGCGCGTTGGGGGCATGGGGGCCGCCCAGGTCGGTGCGGCACCAACCCGGATCGGTCAGGTTGATCAGTACGTCGGTCCCCTGGACCCTGGAGCCCAGATCGATGGTGATCTTGTCCAGAGCGGCCTTGCTGGCGGAATAACCGGCCTGGCATACGTCCAGCGCGATGCCGCTGGTAGTGTTCAGTATGCGTCCTGTGCCGCGCGCGATCATCCCCGGCAGGAAGTGATAGCAGATCATGGCGGGCGCGATCGTGTTCACGCGGAAGCTGACCTCGTAGTCCTCCGCCGGGGTGCTGAGGTAATCCGTGCGGTAGGCGATCTGCAGCCCGGCGTTGTTCAGCACGATGTCCACGTCCACGTTCAGCCGGTCGATTTCTGCCAGCATGTCCCGGACCGAATGGAGGTCGCTGAGCTCGGCGGCCACCGCGTGCGCCTGCACGCCGAGCGCCCGGACCTCCTTCAGCACTTTTTCGGTGTGCGGGAGGGTGCGGCTGTGCAGGATCAGGTTGCAGCCCTGCTGCGCCATGAATTTGGCCGTCAGGTAACCGATCCCTCTGGCGGCGCCGGTAATCAGCGCCCGTTTTCCGTTGACCTGATACATGGTGGACCTCCTGAATCGTGGATGATGAAGGGGGATTACGCGGCGCGACGGTGCCGCAGCAGGCGCGGCTGCTCCTGCACGCCGGGCATCAGGCGCGCGCGGAGGGAACGCATGACGCGGCGGTAGCAGGGGAAGAGGAACAGGTCCGCCATCACCCAGGCGGCCGGGTTCGCCAGGCACGCGCCGGTGAAGCCCATGCGCGGCACGGCGAGGACGGCCACCAGCGTGCGCGCGACCATCTCAAACAGTCCCGCGAACATGGCCGGGCGCGTAAAGCCCATGCCCTGGATGCACAGCCGCACGATATTGACGAACAGCAGCGGGATGTAGAACGCCGCGTTGATCGTCAGGAAGCGTACGCCCATCTCCGTGACGGACGCGTCCGTGTCCGCGCTGATGAACAGGCCGAGCAGCGGGCGCGCGACCAGCAGCACCGCGCCGAAGGCCAGCACGCAGTACACGCAGCCGATCACGGCCGCGGCGCGGAGGCCTTCGTTCACGCGGTCAAGCTTCCGCGCGCCGACGTTCTGCCCGGCGAAGGTCGCCATGGCCGAGGCCAGCGCGTCGAACACACAGGCGAAAAACGCGCTGATCTTGCTGGCGGCGCTGACGGCCGCCACGGCGTTGACGCCCAGCCCGTTGACCGCGCGCTGCACGACGACCGAGCCGATCGCCGTGATGGAAAACTGCAGCCCCATCGGCAGACCGATCAGCAGCATCTCCTTCGCCAGCGCCGGGGAAAACGCGCGCTCCTCCCGCCGTGTGCGCAGGATCGGGAAGCGCCTTTTCATCACGATGACGCAGCCCAGGCCGGACACCAGCTGGCTGACCGCGGTCGCAATCGCCGCGCCGGCGACGTCCAGCCCGAAGCGGACGATCAGCAGCAGGTCCAGCGCGATGTTCACCAGCGACGCCAGCACCAGGAACACGACCGGCGTTTTGCTGTCGCCCAGCGCGCGCAGGATGGCGCTGGCCATATTGTACAGCACGCAGCAGGGAATCGCCGCGAAAATGATCGAAATATAGCTGACGGACGCGTCGATCGCTTCCGGCGGCGTATCCATCAGGGTGAGCAGCGGGCGGCAGAGCCAGACCGCGAGCGTCGCGAATACAATGGAGAACGCCGCGCTGAGGACTACGGCGTGGTGCACGCAGCGGTGCAGGCGCGGAATATCGCGCGCGCCGAACGCCTGCGCGATGGGGATGCCGAAGCCGGAGCAGAACCCGAGGCACAGCCCGATCACCAGAAAATTGACCGATCCGGTCGCGCCGACCGCGGCGAGCTTCTCCGCGCCGAGATACTGGCCGACGATGGCCGTATCCACAAAGCTGTAAAATTGCTGGAACAGCACGCCGAACAGCAGCGGGGCGGCAAACCCCAGCATCAGCCGCATCGGCCGGCCTTCCGTCAGATCCTTCGTCATAGATGGCCTTTCCGGGCGACCCGCTTTTCCTCCGGACGCCCTCTCCGCGGGGAACACGCCCCGCGAAGAGAGACTTATAGCACTTTTTTTGTGGAAATGCAACAGGTTTTTCGGCGGATTGTTTTTTGTTTGTTTACATTTTTATGTGCTGATGCTATACTGAATTGGAAAGCAACCGGATCAACCTGACGCGATACACCATGCGGGAAAGGAACAGAGATCCTATGAGAAAATGGCTCGTTTGTATCACAGTTTTGCTCTTCTTCAGCGTCTGTTCCATGGCGGCCCCGGTGCTGGCGGAGACAGGCGGAGCCGCCGGCACGCAGGTTGCCGCTGACGCCAGTCAGGCAGCGCAGCCGGAAGCATTCAAGGCGAATACTGCTTACGATGAGAGCAGGAATGTCCGTATTGAAACCCTGGTTGACCGCAGCTCCGTGGGATACGGTTTTCTGTTCAAGGTGTTCAGCGATGACGGACGAAGAGTGCGCGCGCGGATTGAACTGACGGAAGGCGCTGATGCCGCGGCGCTGTCGTTCAACGGAGACTGGTATCAGGTGACCGCCACCAAGCCGGGCTGGATCACGATCAAAGCGTGGGGGACGGACGGCAGCAGTGATTCCCGGCGCATCCAGGTATGCAAACGGCCGACGGACATTCAGATCAGTGTGCCCAAGCAGCCGATTGCGCCGGGCAAAGCGGTGCCGATCAACGTCACCTTTACGCCCGCGGATTCATGGTACCCCGTCCGAATGGGGATCAACGATTATGAAAACGTTCCGGCGGACACCGATCTCGAAGGCCCGGTCGCGGTGTATGACGGCCATGCGCTGACCGGCCTGCTGGCCGGAAAAGGCGTTTTTGAGCTCTGGGACCCTTACATCGCCACGTATGATTTCACCGTGGCGGCCGGTCAGCAGGGGCTGGTGTTTGAACGGCCGCGGCCTGCCTTTGACTGGCGGAAGCCTTTCCAGCTCTCGGTGCATGATGGAACAGGACGGATCATCCCGGCGACATACACGGTGTCGGGCGTGTTAGTGCATGTGACGGCTGACGGCCTGCTGACAGCCGATCAGGCGGGCGGATACGGCGTTGTGACCGCGACGCTTGACAGCGGCGTTGCCTACAGCTTTCCCGTCAGTACCGTCGCCATGCCGTCCTGGATGAAGCCGACCGTGAAATCGCTTTCCATCCACCTGAACGAGAGTGAATATATTTCGGGCGTCAATTCCGATATCGGAGTGCTCTCATATTCCAGTGACTGGATCATGTGCAGCAATGACGAGCGGATCATCCGCTGCGCCGATAACCAGATCTGTCCCGTCAGCGTCGGCAGCGCGACGGTCACGTTCTGGAGCGTTCATAATGATGTCCACTGCGAGCTGCCGGTCACTGTGACCCCGCCTACGGACGCGTTATATATCAAAAAAGGCGATGAACTGGTGCCGCACATGCAAATTGACCTTGCCTGCAGGAGCTCAATGACGCTGCCGAAGCTGACCGACTATTACGGCAACCCGGTATCCGTCTCCTGGAAGATCACGGAGAACAAGGCGGGAGGCGGATTAAAGTGCGTGAGCCTGAGCGGGTCGAAGCTGACCGCTATCGCCGGGACCGGCCATGCCTACGTCGTTGCCACATCGTCGTCAGGGGCCACTTTTCAGCTGACGGTTTTCCCTTATTACAGGGCAAGCGTCTTTTCACTCAGCAAAAAGGATGAGACGATCCGTGTCGGAGGGATGACACAGATCGATCTGCGCTGGGATACCGGGAACAATGGCGCGTTTCTGTCTGAAAACGACGTGGTATACAGCCTGTCCGGCGACACCGGCTGCGTCCGGTGGACGAAAGGCTTCAGCGACCATCAATTCTATGGCCTGAAGCCGGGCACAGTCACGCTGACGGCCAATGTCAACGGCAAAAAACTGACCTGCGTCATTCATGTCGTGGAATACGGCCCCTGCGCGAACGGGCACGACCTCGCCTGGTATGAGACCAATCCGGTCGGCGTGTCGCGCAACGGCGAAAAGGAACAGCGCTGCAGCCGCTGCGGGCTGGTGACGCAGACAGCGGTCATTCCATGCACGGGTGTTCTGGGCTTCAGTCAAAAGGAATTCTATCTGTCAACCAGCGGAAGTCAGAAGACGGCCGCGCTTGGCACCAACCTGAGCGGAGACCGCAAGCAGTCCTTCACCTGGACCTCCTCTGATCCAAGCGTTGTCGCCGTTCAGGCGGACCGGATCACGGGCCTGAAGGCGGGCACGGCCCTGATCACGGTGGTCACGGGCGACTGCAAGCCGGCAACGTGCAAGGTGGAAGTGATTGATGGCAACACCATTTATGCGCTTCAGCTGCCCAGGGGGATGCGGGTCGTCAAATCCAGGGCCTTTGCCGGGATGAAGGCGGCTTCTGTGATCATTCCGGAGGGCGTGACGGCGATTCGCAGCCAGGCGTTTGCCAATTGCAGGCAACTGACGCTGATTCAGATCCCGGCAAGCGTGACCTTTATTGCGGATGACGCCTTTACCGGTTCGACCAAGGTCGTGTTTGCCTGTCCCCCGGGCAGCTACGCGGAGAGCTACGCCAGGAAAAAGGGAATTACTGTACAATGAGATACGCCGATCGGGAGTATCTATATTCCTCCAACCGTGACCAAAGCGCAGGGCGCCGTCTTCTCTCTCAAGTCACGAACAACTCATGTATGGAGGTACAAGCCATGAAACGCTTTCTGAGTCTGATGCTGATATTGGCGTTATTATGCGGAACCGCCGCGCTGCCCGGATATGCAGAGACGCTGACGGATAATGATGCGCCGACGGAAGAAGCTGCCACAGAACAGACCGGGGATTCTTCAGATGACTCATTCGAAGCGGAAGCGGCTTCAACGGACGAAGCTGCCGAAGCGGCGACCCCCGATGAGACGCCGGCGGCGCCGGAAGCTGAAGCTGAACAGGAATCCGACGCCGAAAAAAATGATCAGCCTGCAATGAGCGCGGAGCCTGAAACCGAAAGCGAACCTGCTTCGACGGCAGAAGCAATTCACGCGGTGGAAGATGCTCTCGAAGAAGCGCCCGAGGCGACGGCAGCGCCAGAGGATGTCACGGAGACGCCTGCTGCCCCAGAGCAGGAAGAAGGCACCGCCGAGCCGGAAACCGATGCGGAAGCCGCGGAGCAGCCCGAAACGGCGCAAGTGGCTGACGCGCCGGCGCAGGAGCCTGAAGCCGCCGCGGAAGAAGCCTCTGAAGCGCCCGAAATCCAGACAGAAACCGCTGAAATGACAGAAACGACCGCGGAAGAACCGGCGCCTGAATTGGAAAATCAGGATGTCACAGAGACATCGGAGAGTGAATCCGAACCGCCTGTAACGTCCGAGGAACCCGCATCACAGACACCGTCTGTCTCCGAACCTGAGCCAGAGGAAACGGCGGCAGTGGACATATTCCACACAGGGCTGGCCAGGCTGAGCGCCGGCGACGTATATGCCGATGCCCCATGCAAAGCCGCTGCGGGACAGGTCACCAAAGAAGCCGTCGTCTTTGTCACTGAACGGATCAGCGGCGATGGCCGGCTGGATCGCAAGGACGTCGTCAGGATCGCGCTGAATGCTGAGGGTGAAATCCGGTCCTTTTACGTCAGGGCTGGACGCCTGGCATATCTTACGGAGGATGAAAATCAAAGGTACAGCGCAGGACAACATGCAAACGCGGCGGAATACGGCGGCGTGAAGCTTGAACAGGCAAGCTTCAGGGCTTATACCGGGGAAACTGAAAGCACAGAGGTTTCCGGACAGGGGAATGAGCAGGCTTCAGGACAGCCTGCGGCTGCTGAAGGGACCGCGGCGACAGAAGCGCCGGCTTCGGAAGCGCCGACAGGCGCGCCTGCGCATACCGGGACGCCCGAACCCATAGTATTTGAAGAAATTCAGACGACAACGGCTGTAAATCCCGCACAGGCCGCGTCTCCCACGGTGAAGGTTCCGGCCGTTACGGCTTCCCCGTCGCTGAGTATCAAGGCAAACACCACCGTTGATTATGATTACGTGACCAAGGGCAGCCTGACGATCCGCTGGAACGCGGCGAACGGGAACGGGGTTTATACCGTCAAGGCGATCCTGCTGAACAGCGCGCCCAATTATGCCGCCGCGGCGACGAATGTCGTTGCCACGCTGGTCAATGAAAAAGAAACCACGAAAACTTCCTTCACCCTGACAGCGGCTGATATGCAGAGAGGGAAATACCTGAAAGTCTGGATCATGGCGCAGGACGTCCATTACAAAGACAATAAAGGAACAAAAGCGATTTCATTCGGCATTCACTTTATGCCAAAGGCCCAGGTCAGTGTATCGGTGAGTACTACGCCCGGCATCGCTGTGCAGCCGGATACGCTGACAGATTATGACTGCACCGCCAGGGGCGACCTGACACTCAAATGGTCGGCGGCGCATGGCAATGGCAAATATACGGTGAAGGCGCTGCTGCTCAACAACAAGCCCAACTTCACCTCAGCAGCGACCGGCATCGTCAAGACGCTGCTTTCACAGACAGATGGGACGAATACCACGCTGAAGATCACGGCGGCTGATATGAAGGCCGCAAAATACATGAAGATCCTGATCCGGGCGCAGGATGTTCACTATTCACAGAACGGCAGGGCCGCGTCGATTCAGTTTGCGCTGCAGCTGAAGCCGGACGCCAGGGTGACCGTCAGCGTCAGTACGTCGCCGGCATTGCCTCTACAGCCACGGACCATCACGAACTATGATCAGGTGGCAAACGGCGCGCTGACGCTGCGGTGGGCCTCGCAGAACGGGAACGGAAGATATCACGTGAAGGCCGTGATGGCGAACGCGGCCCCGAAGTTCGGCGCTGCGACAGGCAGCGTCGTGAAAACGGTCGTATCGCTGACGAATACCGAGCAAACTTCCGTGACGATCCCTGTGTCGGACCTGAGCCTGGGCAAGTACATGAAGGTGGTCGTGACCGCGCAGGATGTGGATTACGCGAGAAACGGCGCCACCGCGTCCGTCGAGTATGGCATCATGTTCAAACCCACGGCGAAGGTCAAGGCGCCCGTCGTCAGCTCGACCCCGAAATTGTCCCTGGCCGCGAACACGATCGTGGATTATCGGGTCGGCGACGGAGATCTGACGATCAAATGGACCGCCAGCGGGAGTAATCAGAAGTATGCCTACACCATTGCGATCGCGAAGAACGAGCCGGTGTTTGGCAAAGCGACGACCGGCGTCGTCAAGAGACTCACAGCGGATAACACGGCCGCCACTTCGCTGAAAATCGCCGCCTCTGATCTGGCGTTGGGCAATTACCTCAAGATACTGGTCACCGCGCAGGATGAAAACTATTTGCAGAATGCCAAAAAAGCCAGCGTGGAAGTGGGCGTCAGGCTCCTTCCCGTGTTCACGATCGAAGCGATCAGCAGCAGCACCGCAAGGATCATTTGTTATAATGGCGCTGCAGCTGATGTGCTGATTCCATCGACCCTGAATGGCTATAAGATCGTGGAGATTGGCGCTGAAGCGTTCAGGGGAAACGGGCTGAAGAAAGTCACGATCCCCAACACGGTCACGGTGATCGGCGCGTCTGCGTTTGAGAATTGCGCCTCTCTGACGACGGTCATCCTTTCAGACAATGTGAACGACATTGACGAGTCCGCCTTTGACAACTGCGCCAGCCTGGTGACAATGCTCGTCAGGAACTGATATCGCCGCCGGATGCCGGACATATGACAGAACAGCGTTTTTGTGCGCGGAAGTGTTGTCTTCCTTCCTTTGCATATGATATAATGCTGTATCAGTCGACACGGCATTTCAGCGGGAGGTGGGCTTGGATTGGACCAGCTTAGGACGTTCGCAAATCAATACAGAGGGCGGCGCGCGGCGCTCTCAGAGGGCTGGAGCGCGGCGGGCGGGGACGCGCTCAAGGCGTTCTGCGACCTGTACCGCGCCGCCGGCGACCCCGGCGACCTGCAGTGGGTGCTCGACGGCCTCGCCCGGCGCGTGCGGGAAGACGGTACGATGCCGGAGCTTCGGACGGACGGGGACCTGCCCGCCGCGCTTCACTGCGGCAAGGCGCTGTTCTTCGCCCTGGACGAGACGGGCGACGGGCGTTACCGCATCGCGGCGGACGCCCTGCACGCTGAGGCGCGGCGAGGCGGAAGCATCGTGTGCCGGCCGGATGCGCTGTACATGGCGCTGCCCTTCCTCGCGGAGTATGACCGGCGCTTCCTCGCCGGGCTGGAGACCGCGGACATCGCCCGGCAGTTCATCGGCGCGCGCGCCGCGCTGTTTGACGAGGACCGCCGCCTGTACCGCGGGGCATCCGGCTTCCCGGCGCAGGCGACCGGCTGGGTCCTGATGGCGCTGGCGGACTGCGTCGGCCAGATGTCCGAGCAGCTGTACGAGCACCGGCGCGTCCTGATGGACCAGTTTCTGGAGGCCGTCCGCGGCGCGCTGCCGTACGCGGACGAAGCCACCGGCCTGTTCCGGCAGACGCTCGACCGCCCGGACGCGCCGCTCGACGCGCCGGCCAGCGCGATGATCGCTACCGCGCTGCTGAAGGGCGTGCGCCTGGGTCTGCTCAACCCTGAGCGCGATCTGACGCCCGGGCTGAAGGCCTTCGGCAGCCTCCTGCGCCGCGGGTTCGCCCCGGACGCGGACGGCGGCGCCGCTTTCCTGATGGCGTGGAGCGAGGTCCGCGCCGCTGAACTACCAATCGGAGGTTAAACTGATGGACGAAGAGCTGGATATTGTGACCCTGGAATCGGAGGACGGCGGCACGCTGTCGCTCAGGGTGGAGCGGTATTTTTACTATAACGGCGAGGAATTCGTCATCCTGACCAGCGACCTGGACGGCGGACAGGCCGACCCGGACCGGTACGTGATGCGCGTGACGCCGGTGGAGGACGACGAGGAAATGGAGGAGTTCACCCCCATCGACGACGAGGCGCTGGAGGAGCGGCTGATCCGCGCGGCGGAAACCGTGCTGGACAGCCCGGATGACGACGACGAGGCATGAACGACACCCTGCAGCTGAAAATTAAAAACCTGCCCGACAGCCCGGGCTGCTACCTGATGAAGGAGCGCGGGCAGATCATTTACGTGGGCAAAGCGGTCAACCTGAAAAACCGGGTGCGCAGCTATTTCCAGAACACCTATCATACGCCGAAGGTGTCGGCGATGGTGCGCCGGGTGGACGATTTTGACATCGTCCTCGCGCGCACGAACCTCGAAGCGCTGCTGCTGGAATGCAACCTGATCAAGCTGCACCGGCCGTTTTACAACATCCTGCTCAAGGATGACAAGGGCTACCCCTATATCCGGGTCGACGTGCAGAACCCGTATCCGCGCGCCACGCTGGCCCGCCGCGCCGAAAAGGACAAGGCCAGGTACTTCGGCCCCTATATCGGCGCGAGCGCCGTCAGGGATGTGCTGGAGCTGATCAGGAAAACCTTTCAGCTGCGCACCTGCCGCCAGGAGCTGCCGCGGAAAACCCCCGGCCGCCCCTGCGTGAACTATGAAATCGGCGCGTGCCTGGCGCCGTGCGCGGGGAAATGCACGCAGGAGGAATACCGCCTGCAGGTGATGCGCGCCCTGAGTTTCCTGAACGGCGATTACCAGGCGGTGCGCGACGAGCTGACCGCTGAAATGAAGGCGGCTTCGCAGAAGCTCGAATTCGAGCGCGCCGCGCAGCTGCGCGACCGGATCGCGGATATCGACGGCCTTCGCGAGCGCCAGCAGGTGAACAGCACCGAGGCGCTGGACCGCGACGTGATCGCGCTGGACCGCGACGACCTGGACGCCATGGTGGCGGTGCTGCTCTTCCGCGCCGGGAAGATGGTCGGCAGCGAAACCTATACCCTCGAGGGCGCCGGCGCAGACGCGCCGGAGGAGGTGCTGAGCGCGTTTTTGCTGCAGTATTACGACGGGCGGAAGCCGGCGCGGGAGGTGCTATGCGAAAACCTGCCGGAGGACGCCGACGTCCTGAACGAATACCTGCGCGAGCGCCGCCAGGCGGCCTGCGCCCTGGCCGCGCCGCAGCGCGGGGAAAAGCGCGCGCTGATTCTGCTCGCCAAGAAGAACGCCGCCGACGCGCTGTTCAAGCGCAACCAGCAGGCGGAAATCCGCCGCCAGCGCACCGTCGGCGCGTGCGAGGCGCTGGGCCGCGCCCTGGGCATGCGCACCGTGCCGCGCCGCATCGAGGGCTATGACATTTCCAATACGCAGGGCGTGCTGTCAGTCGCGAGCATGGTCGTCTTCATCGACGGCGAGCCCGCGAAAAAGGAATACCGGCACTACCGCATCAAGACGGTCGAGGGCGCGAACGACTTCGCGTCCATGAACGAGGTGCTCGGCCGCCGGTTCCGCCGCGCGATGAGCGACGACCCGCAGGAAAAATGGCCGATGCCGGACCTGGTGCTGATCGACGGCGGCCCGGAGCAGCTGCGCTTCGCGCGGACAGCCATGCTCGCGACCGGCGCGGACGTGCCCATGTTCGGGCTGGCGAAGCGCATGGAGGAAATCTTCCTGCCCGACCGCGAGGAGCCGATCCTGCTGGACCGCAAGAGCCCCGCGCTGCACCTGATCCAGCGGGTGCGCGACGAGAGCCACCGCTTCGCCATTACCTTCCACACCGGCCTGCGCGGCAAGGCGAGCGTGCACAGCCAGCTGGAGGATATTCCCGGCATCGGCCCCGCCCGACGCCGGGCCATGCTCACGCACTTCGGCAGCCTGAAGGCGCTGCGCGAGGCGACGCAGGAGGAGCTGGCCGAAGTGCCCGGCATGACCGCGCCGGCCGCCGGGGCGGTCTACGCCTGGCTGCATCCCCCGATATCGCAGGACCAGAGCGTATGATCGCACAGCCGACCGACATACTGAACAATACGGTTCTGCGCGTGCCGCATGACCGCTGCACGGGCTGCGGCGCGTGCCTGAACCGCTGCCCCGCGCAGGCCATCCGCATGGCGCTGGACGGGGAGGGGTTCCCGTATCCCGCGGTCGACGCGGATACGTGTGTGCGCTGCGGCGCGTGCCTGGCCGTCTGCCCCGCGGAGCATCCGCTGACGACTTACCCGATCCCGAAGAGCTACGCCGTCTGGGCGGATAAAAGGACCCGGCGGATCAGCTCCTCCGGAGGGATGTTTTCTGTGCTCGCGCGGCACGCGTTTGCGGAGGGCGGCGCCGTCTGCGGCGCGAGGTACACGGGCGATTTTCTGGCCGTGTATCACGACTGGGCGGAATCGGAACGGGCGCTCGCGCCGCTGCGCGGATCCAAATATGTGCAGAGCGACACCGGCCTCACCTACCGGCAGGCGAAGCAAACCCTGGACGCGGGCCGGACGGTGCTGTATACCGGCTGCCCGTGCCAGATCGCCGGGCTGTACCGGTACCTGGGCGGTGACCGCGACCGCCTGATCACCGCCGACGTGATCTGCCACGGCGCGAATTCCCAGACCGCGTTCCGGGCCTTTGTGACCGAATACGCGGAGGGTCGGGAGATCGCGCGCCTGGACTTCCGCGACAAGCGGGCGTACGGCTGGTCCACCCCCACGGTCATGGAATTCCGGGACGGCACCGTCAAGCAGCAGGCGTGGAACGAGGGCGAGTGGTACAAGGGGTTCCTGGGCGGCGTGACCACCCGGCTGTGCTGCGCCCAGTGCCCCTATGCGCGGGCGGAGCGCATCGCGGACTTTACCCTGGGCGACTGCTGGCAGGTGCACCGCGTCAACCCGAAGTACGACGACCGCCTCGGCACGTCGCTGGTGCTGGTGAACTCGCCGAAGGCGCAGGCGCTGTGGCCGCGCCTCAGTCGGCGCATGCGCCTGTGCGCGGAGGTCGATCTGGAGGCCCTGCGTCCATATAATCCCCAGCTGAATCGGCCGTCCCGTCTGCACCGGTCGCGCAGGTATTTCTTTTCGCACCTGCCCGAGATGGGCTATCACGCGGCGCTGAGCTACGGCCTGGGCGAGCGGTTCGACGTCGGCGTCGTGGGCTGGTGGTTTGCCAACAGCTACAGCAGCGCGCTGAGCTATTACGCCGTCTGCGCCACGCTGGAGCGCATGGGCCGTCAGGTCCTGCTGATCCCGCCGGCCAAGCCCGACGGCACGCCCTGGGAGCCGGAAACGCAGGAGATCATCCGGTTTCAGCAGAAATGGTTCCAGGTCGCGCCGCCCCGCGTATTCCGGTGCATGTCCGGGTATAATTCGCTCTGCGACAGCTTTCTGACGGGGCCGGACCTGCTGTGGACCGGCGCGTACCTGAACCTGCTCAGGTATACCTTCTTCCTGGACTTTGTGGACGCGGACAAGAAAAAAATCGCCTTTTCCACCACGCTGCGCCGGGACGACGCCGGCCTGGACGACACGGCGCGCGACCTGGTGCGCCGGTTCGACGCGGTGAGCGTGCGGAGCGCCGCCGACGCGGACCTCTGTCGGGCGCGGTTCGGCGTGGAGGCGCAGGTCCTGCCGGACCCGCTGCTCGTATGCGGCCGGGAGGCCTATGACCGGCTCACGGACGGCTTACAGGCCGCGCGCCCCGCGCATTACCTGCTGTGCAGCGTGCTGGACCCGGATCCGGAGCTGGAAGCCATGGCGCGCGCAGCCGCTGAACGGAAGCAGCTGGACATCCTGACCGTGTTCGGTCTGAGGGAGCGCGCGCAAAGCGCCGCGCGCTGGCATACCGGCACGGTGCTGCCGCGGCTGACGGTGGCGGAGTATGTGGATGTGATCCGGCACGCGGACGCCGTATTGACGGATTCCCCCGACAGCGTCTGCCTCTGCATCCTGTATCACCGGCCCTATGCGGCGTATACCGGCGGCCGGCGCGGCGAGGCGCCGTTCATGGCGGCGGCTGAAGCCCTCGGGCTGACGGATCGGCTGATCCGGTCGTCCGCCGAGCTGCTGCAGCGCGCCGGGCTGCTGGACGCGTTTGACGCGCGGGAGACAGACGCGCGCCTGGCCGCCATGCGCGCGCGGGCGGAGGAATGGCTGCGGGAGGCGCTCGCCGCACCGGTCGCACCGGTCGCACCGGCCGCACCGGCCGCGCCGGCCGCGCCGCACGGGGATACGCCGCTGACACGGGCGGCCGCGGACCAGCGGAAGGTCACAGGGCCTCCCGCGCCGCCCGAACCGCCCCCGGAACCGGCGCCGCCCCCGCCCAGATTTCCGCGGCTGCGCCGGTTGGTGCCCGCGCCGGCACGGCGCGTTTTGTCCGGCATCCTGAAACGATGGAGAATGAACCATGAAGCTGACCGAGAAAAAGACAATTGAACAGATCCCCCGCGACCGCTGCACGGGCTGCGGCGCGTGCTTCAGCGTGTGTTCCGCCGGCGCGATCCGCATGGCCGAAAACGCGGAAGGGTTCCTGCAGCCCGAAATCGACAGCGCGCGCTGCGTCGGCTGCGGAAAGTGCGAACGCGCGTGCCCGGTGGCGCATCCCGCCCCGCTGCACGCCGCCCCGCCGACCTACGCCGTCTGGGCGAAGGATGAGGTCCGGCGCGTCAGCTCCTCCGGCGGCGCGTTCACCGTGCTCGCGTCGCAGGTCCTCAGCCAGGGCGGGCACGTCTGCGGCGCGGCCTACCGCGAGGACTGGCTGGGCGTGTCGCACGTCTGGACCGACACGGCGGACGGGCTCAGCCGCATGCGCGGCAGCAAATATGTGCAGAGCGATACGGGCCATACCTACGCCGAGGCCCGCGCCTGGCTGGACAAGGGCGAGTGGGTGCTGTATTCCGGCTGCCCGTGCCAGATCGCCGGGCTGTACGGCGCGCTGGGCAGGGATTATCCCACCCTGATCACGGTGGACATCGTCTGTCACGGCACGCCGTCGCCGCTGGCCTACCGCCGCTTCCTGACGGAGGTCGCGCAGGGCGCGCCGATCGAGCGCGTGGATTTCCGGGAAAAGGCCTACTGGGGCTGGGGCAGCGCCACTTCCGTGTTCCTGGGCGACGGCCGGGTATACCGGGACGACTGCCGGAACGACCCCTATTTTGACGCGTTCCTGAAAGGGCTGAGCACGCGGGAGAGCTGCTTTCATTGCCCGTATGCGTCCATGGACCGCGTCGGGGACCTCACGCTGGGCGATTTCTGGGGCGTCGGCGACATCGAGGCGAAGCTGGACGATCAGCGCGGCACGGGGCTGCTGTTTATCAACACCGACAAGGGCCGCGAGCTGATCGACCGGGTGCGCCCGCAGTTTTCCCTGCTGAAGGCGGTGCCGGCCGAGCGCATCGTGCCCGTCGCGCGGACGCGCAACGGCCGCCTGCTCACCCCGCCCCAGCGGCACCGGAACAGGGACCTGTTTTTCACCCTGCTCACGGAGGAGGGCTTCCACAGCGCGTATGCCAAGACCATGCGCTGCGGGTACGACGTGGGCATCATCGGCTGGTGGAACAGCATGAATTACGGCAGCGCGCTGACCGCGTTCGCGCTCAACCGCACAGTCCGGCAGCTGGGGAAAAGCGTGCTGATGATCCCGCATCCGGGCATGGACGGCTCGGACGCGGACAGCAGCGGCATGCGGTTCGCCAGGCAGGTCTACCATCCGGTGCTGACGCGGGGCGAACGGTTCCCGGATCAGTACAATTCGTGCTGCGATACGTTCCTGCTCGGCTCGGACCAGTTGTGGTGCTGGCGCTGCATCTATGGCTATGGCGACATGTTCTATTACCTGGACTTCGTAAACGCGGACCGCAAAAAGATCGCCTACGCCACGTCCTACGGCACGGACTGGTCGGAATGTGACCGCAGCGAGCGCCTGCGCATCGGCTACCTCATGAGCCGGTTCGACCATATCTCCGTACGCGAAAAGTCCGGCGTGGACCTCTGCAAGGCCTACGGCGCGGAGGCCACGCAGGTGCTGGACCCGGTCTTTCTGTGCGGCGATGGCGCCTGGCAGGAGGTACTCTCGCTGGCCAAAGCGAAGGCGGAGGGCGAGTACATCTTCGTGTATATGCTGGACCCGACCGCCGGGCAGGTCGACGCGATGCTGTGCCTGTCCCAGCGGACCGGCCTGCCGCTGAAGGTACTGACGGACGCGATCGGGGAAGAGGACGAGAAGGCGGAGAAGCTTGAGACCCTGAAGCGGGTCGGCGAGGTGGTGATCAGCCCGAGCATTCCGGACTGGCTGTACTGGCTCAGCCACGCGGCCTACGTGCTGACGGACTCCTTCCACGGGTTCTGTTTTTCCATTCTTTTCCGCAAGCAGGTCTTCGCCTTTATCAACGATTTCCGCGGCAGCGCGCGTTTCGAGACGATCGCCGATATCACCGGGCTAAGGGAACGCCTGGTGACCAGCCTGGACGAGTTTACGGAAAAGCTCGCCGCGCTCCCGACCATCGACTTTGCTGCGGTCCACGCGCGGCTCGGGCCGGAAATCGCGCGGAGCAGGGCCTGGCTGGAGAGCGCGCTGAACGGCCGTAAGGAGGAAGTCACCGTCAAAGAAATGGCGCTGTGGAAAACGATCGAGCACGACCGGGACATCTACAGGCTGAAGCAGGAGGTGGCCGCGCTGCAGAAGCAGCTCCAGTCGCTGAACGCGGCCCCGGACGCGCCGCCGCCCGCGGCAGAGGCGCCGCGCGCGCATCGACTGAAAGACAGGGCGAGCCGCCTGATCCGGCGGCTGCGCCGCTGAACGCTGGAGGCATATGATATGAAGGTATTGATTTCCGCCGATATCGAAGGAACGGCGTTTACGACCTGCTGGGACGAAACGGAGCGTGACAAACCGTATTACGCCGCCGCGCAGCGTGAAATGACGCGCGAGGTGCGCGCGGCGATCGACGGCGCGATGGCCGCCGGCGCGACGGAGATCGTGGTCAACGACGCGCACGACGCCGCGGTCAACCTGATGCCCGAGGAGCTGCCGGCCTGCGTGGAGCTGATCCGCGGCTGGTCCGGCAGTCCGCTGGGCATGGTGGACGGCATTGACGAAAGCTTTGACGCGGCGATGTTCGTCGGCTGGCACGCGCCGGCCGGGGACGCGCGCAGCCCCCTGGCCCACACCATGAGCGGCAAAAACGCGCGGGTGACCCTGAACGGCCTTCCCTGCTCCGAGTTTCTGCTGTACAGCTGGGCCTGCGCGATGTATGGCGTGCCGTCGGTGCTGCTGGCCGGCGACCGGCGTCTGACCGAGCTTTCCCGGCCGCTGCACCCCGGCCTGTATACCGTCGCCGTGAAGGACGGAGCTGGCGGCCTGACGCGCTGCAAGGCGCCCGTCCTGGTCGCGCAGGAAATCCGGGCGGCCGCCGAGGCCGCGCTGCGCCAGGACCTGGACAGGGCGCGCATCACGCTGCCCAGGCGGTTCACGTTTGAGGTGATGTACAAGGAGGCCCGGAACGCCGTCCGGTATTCATACTTCCCCGGGTTCAGGAAGGTCGACGACCTGACCATCCGCATGACGACCACGGACTATATGAACGTCCTGCGCGCGGCATGGTTCTGCCTGTAATAGAGGCGCGCATGAGCAGTACGATGATCCTGCGGCGCGCGCTGCTGGTATCGGCGTTCGCGCTGCTGCTTGGCGCCGCGGCGCGCGCGGATTCCAAAAACATCTCCCTGGACTGCCGGTATACGGCGACGGTGGACGTCAAACAGGCGACCCGCGTCACCTCGCAGGATTACGGCACCTACTGGGTCGGGACCGGCGGCGCGCTGAACGTGCGGCTGCCTGCCGGGGTCCAGGGCCAGGGCGTGCAGGTCTCCTTTTTTGAGACGGCGGTGCCCGTCGCGGTGGAAAGCCTGAACCGCGACGGCGAGGTGACGGGCCGGGTCACATATGAGGGGCGCTACCTGAACGCCTACCTGGCGCTGCCCTCGGACGGCGCGTACCGCGTGTCCGCGCTGGACGAAGCCGCGGTCCTGCGGCTCAGCCGCGTGCAGGTGTTTTCCGGCGACAGCCTGCCGCCCGAGGCGCAGCGCTGGCATGAGCCCGAGGGCCCGGTCGACCTGCTGCAGATCGTCACGCATCCGGACGATGAGCTGCTCTGGTTTGGCGGGCTGCTGCCACTGTACGCCGGGGAACGGCAGATGAACGTGCTGGTCGCCTACGCGGCGATGCACGGCGCGCTCAAGACCAGCCGGTATAACGAGCTGCTGGACGGGCTGTGGGAATGCGGCGTGCACGCCTACCCCATCTTCGGACCGTTCAACGATTTTCAGGTCAAGACCATGCCCGCGGTGATCAAGCGCTGGGGCGAGGGCGCGTGCGAGGCCTGGTGCACGGGCCTCATCCGCCAGTACCGGCCGAAGGTGGTCGTCACCCACGACCTGCACGGCGAAAGCGGGCACATGCAGCACCGCGTCGTCGCGGAGGCGGTGACGCAGGCGGTGACCGTCTGGTGCGGCGACGCCGCGCGGGACCCTGACAGCGCGGAAAAGTACGGCGTGTATACGCCGCAAAAGCTGTACCTGCACCGCTACCGCGAAAACCAGCTGTATATGGACTGGGACCAGCCGCTCAGCGCGTTCAACGGAAAAACCGGCGTCGAGGTCGCGCGCGCGGCCTTCCGCCGGCATTATTCCCAGCGCAAAACGCACTATCACATCTATGTCAGCGGCCCGCTGGACTCACACTACCTGGGCCTGTATTACACCGCCGTCGGTCCGGACGAGGCGAAAGACGATCTGTTCGAGCACGTGTCCCTGACGCCCTGATATTCGTAGTCTTCCTGTTCCACCGCCTGGCGGACGGCGGCCTCGTCCATCGGACCGCAGAGCGTGAGCTCGGCGGCGCCGGATTCGTGGCTGACCCGCGCGGCGGCTACGAAGTCGAGCGCCTCCAGCGCGCGCTTCACCGTCGCCTCGCAGTGTTCGCACATCATGCCGCCGACGGCGATGGTGGCCACCTCAGGCGCCGCCGCCGCGGCCGGTGCGACCGGTGCGACCGGTGCGACCGGCGCGGCGCTCCCGGACTGTACCGGGGGCGTTTTTCTTTTCCGAGGGCGGTCGCGCCGCTCGTCGTGCGGGTCAAACAGGTTCAGCCTGAGCGCGTTCATGCACACGGTAAAGCTGGACAGGCTCATCGCCGCCGCGCCGATCATCGGGCTCATGCTGAAACCGAACAAGCCCGCCGCCATCGGGATGCAGATCAGGTTATAGAAGAACGCCCAGAACAGGTTCTGGTGAATGTTGCGCAGCGTCGCCCGGCTCAGGCGGATCGCCGCCGCGACGTCCATCAGCGTGCTGTTCATCAGGACCACGTCCGCGCTGTCGATGGCCACGTCCGTGCCCGCGCCGATGGCGATGCCGACGTCCGCGCGCGTCAGCGCCGGCGCGTCGTTGATGCCGTCGCCGACCATGGCCACACTGCCCTGCGCCTGCAGGCGGCGGATGACCGCCTCCTTGCCGTCGGGCAGCACGCCGGCGACCACCTCGTCCACGCCGGCCTCAGCGCCGATCGCCCTGGCCGTGCGCTCGTTATCGCCCGTCAGCATGACCACGCGGAGCCCCGCCCGCCGCAGCTGGCGGATGGCCTCCGCCGAGTCGGGCTTGATGACGTCCGCGACGGCGATCACACCGACGGCCGCGCCGTCCTCAGCGAAATAGAGCGGCGTTTTGCCCTGCGCGGCCAGCGCTTCCGCCCGGGATGCGAGGGCTTCCGGGACAGCGGCGACCGTGCGGATGTACGCGCCGCTGCCGCCCTGGATCAGCCGGCCGTTCCGGCGCGCCTCCAGCCCGTTGCCCGGGAGCGCGCGGAAATCCGTGACCGGCTCCGCCGCGATCGTCCGGCGCGCTGCCTCCGCGGCGACCGCCTTCGCCAGCGGGTGCTCGCTGCGCTGCTCCAGCGCGGCCGCCAGCCGCATCAGCTGATCCTCAGTAACCCCCGGCGCGGGCAGCAGATCGGTCACTTTCGGCGCGCCCTCGGTGATCGTGCCGGTCTTGTCCAGCGCGACCGTGTCCACCTTTCCGGCGGTCTCCAGCGCCTCGCTGGTTTTGAACAGGATGCCGTTCCTGGCGCCGAGCCCGTTGCCGACCATGATCGCGACCGGCGTCGCCAGCCCCAGCGCGCACGGGCAGGAAATGACCAGCACGCAGATGCCCCGCGCCAGCGCGTCGCCCAGCGGCGCTCCGTACATCAGCCAGCCCAGGGTGACCGCGAGCGCGATGCCGATCACCGCCGGGACAAACACGCCGGACACCCTGTCCGCGATGCGCGCGATGGGGGCCTTGGTCGCCGCCGCGTCCGATACCATATGAATGATCCGGGCGAGCGTCGTATCCTCGCCCACGCGCGTCGCGCGGCAGCGCAGGTAGCCGGAGGTGTTCATGGTCGCCGCGCTGACCGTGTCCCCGACCGCCTTGTCCACAGGCACGGATTCCCCGGTGAGCGCGGATTCGTTGACGGCGCTCGCGCCCTCGGTCACGACCCCGTCCACGGGAATGCTCTCGCCGGGCCGGACGACGAACAGGTCGCCCGTCTGCACCTCCTCCACCGGGACGACCGTTTCCTGCCCGTCCCGCCACAGCGTGGCCGTTTTCGGCGCGAGTTTGAGCAGGCTTTTCAGCGCGTCCGTGGTCCGGCCCTTGGAGAGAGCCTCCAGCGTTTTGCCCACGGTGATCAGCGCGGGGATCATGGCCGCGGACTCGAAATACAGCTGGTGATGGTACAGGTCCATCAGCGCCATGTTGCCTTCCCCGGCGGTGATCATGCCGCACATGCGGAAAAACACATACACGCTCCACCCGAAGGAGACCGAGGAGCCCAGCGCGACCAGCGTATCCATGTTCGGTGCGCCGTGCCGGACCGCGCTGAACCCGCTGACAAAAAACGAGCGGTTGATCAGCATGACCGCCGCCGTCAGCAGCAGCTGCGTCAGCGTCAGGCCCAGGTGGTTGTGCGTAAAGTAGGCCGGCAGCGGCCAGCCCCACATATTGAAGCCCATCGTGATATACATCAGCGCCAGCAGAAAACCGGCGGACCAGATCAGCCGGCGCTTCAGCTTCGGCGTTTCACGGTCGCGCAGCGCGTCCTCCTCCGCGCTGAAGCCCGTGGCACCCTTTTGGGGGACGGCCGCCCCCTTGACGCTCGCGCCATAGCCCGCGTTTTCCACCGCGCGGATGATGTCCCCGCTGTCCGCGCTGCCGGTGACGCCCATGGAATTGGTCAGCAGGCTCACCGATACGCTCTCGACGCCCGGCACCGCCCTGACCGCCTTTTCCACCCGCGCCTGGCAGGCCGCGCAGCTCATGCCCGTTACGATATACTGATCCATGCCCGTACTTCCTTCCAGCCACTGCTTTGGATGGGAGCCGGCCCGCGCCCGGCCGGGCGGCGTCCGGCGCCCACGCGTATCATACCGCAAAAGCCCTCCGCTTTCAAGTCGTCGGCTCCTGCTCAGGGCAGAGGGAACGAGCACACAGATCAACTTTTCAGGGCGTTTTTCATGCACGGCGAGAGGTTTTCCCCACGGACCGGCGCGCCTGCGCAAAAATGCCTGAAAATAGGGCTGGTCAAACGGGGTTTTTTCGTGTATAATGGCATCAGAACCACTCAGAAGGGGGGAGTTTCCCATGATACAGATTATCCACGGCAAAAAAGGCAGCGGCAAAACCAAGAAGATTCTGGACATGGCCGTCCAGACCGTCAAAACCGCGACGGGTGACATCGTCTTTGTGGACGATGACACCAGGTACATGTACGACCTGCCGCACGAAATCCGCTTCGTCAACGCGGGCGAATACGGCGTAGGCAGCCCCGATATGTGCCTGGGCTTCCTGTGCGGCATGCTGACCCAGAACTTCGACATCAGTGTGATCTTTGTGGACGCCTTCATGAAACTGGTCAAAGCGCCGGCTGAGGACCTCAAGCCGTTCTTCGACCGACTCAAAGCCATCAGCGAAGCGCATCATGTGGATTTTGTCATTTCCGCCAGCATCGACGACACCGTGGCGCCGGACTTTCTGCGCGAATATTTCATTTGATCATACATCGCCGAGGGCGCTGAACCACCCCATTCAGCCGGGCGTTATTGTTCTGCCGATTGGCGCAATAGCGTCCGGCTTTCGCATTTTTGATTCATCACCGGAAGGAAGGCTGATACCGTGACCGTATTGGAACAGCTGAACAGCGGGACGATGTACCTGATCTGCGGCGGCATCGTCGCCTTTGTGGCCGTCGTCTGCGCGGTGTTCATGGTGCGCGCCTGGCGCGCGGGCAAGGCGCTGGGCATGGACCCCGCGCGCATGAAGCGCGCCGTGACGGCGAGCGCAACGTTTTCCGTACTGCCCAGCGTGGGCATCCTGCTCGGGGTCATCGCGCTGTCCGGCAGCCTGGGCATTCCCTGGCCGTGGCTGAGGCTATCCGTCATCGGCGCGCTGCACTATGAAACGCAGGTCGCGCAGGCGGCGGCCGAGCAGCTGGGGCTGAAGCTGAGCGGCGAGAGCATGACGGCGGACGGCTTCGCCACGATCGCGCTGCTGATGAGCGTGTGCATCATGTGGGGCATGATCCTGATGACCGTGTTCGGCCGCAGGTACCTGGCCCGGCTTTCCCGCGGCAGCGCGGTGAAGCCCGCCGGGGTAAAGGGCGGCTTCGCCGACGCGGCCATGACGGCCATGTTCGTCGGCATGGTCAGCGCCTACCTGGGGTCCTACATCGGCGACTTCGTCTCGGGCGCCGGACGCTTCCGCTTCGCGGGGAGCTGGACGCCCCTGGCGGTGGCGGCGGTGTCCGCCCTGGCGATGGCCGGTTTTACCTGGCTGACGGAAAAGAAGCATATGGAATGGCTGGAGGGCTTCTCCGTCGCCGGAAGCATGCTGCTGGGCATGCTGACCGCAGTAATCATAGGAGGCTGACCCATGGCTGAACAACCCAAACATCCGCTTTCTCCTTATGACGAGTACCTGCGCGCCACGCACCGGCTGGGGCGCATGGCGTCTGTGGTCACGCTGATTTTGCTGATCGGCGCGCCGTTCGTGATGGGCGGCGTCCTCGGCGCGGCGCCAAACCTGTCCGCCGCGGCGAAGGGCTTTTTAGCCGTCGGCCTGGTGTGGACGGTCTCCAGCGTCGCCGAATTCCTGATCTATACGCCCATGCTCGGCGCCGGGGGCAGCTACCTCGCGTTCATCACCGGCAACCTGATCAATATGAAAATCCCCTGCGCCATGAACGCGCGGGAAATGGTCGGCGCGAAGAGCGGCACCGCGGAGAACGAGATCATCTCCACGCTGTCCATCGCGACGTCCTCGCTGGTCACCATCGTGGTGCTCGCGCTGGGCGTGCTGCTGCTGACGCCGCTGACCCCCGTGCTGCAGAGCGCGGCGCTGCGCCCGGCCTTTGACCAGGTGGTGCCCGCGCTGTTCGGCGCGCTAGCCTGGCGCTATTACCGCAAGGACGTGCGCCTCGCGCTGATCCCGCTCGCGGTGATGTCCGCGCTGTTCATCTTGCTGCCGTCGCTCACCTCGTCCACCTCGATGATGATCATTCCCTCCGGGGCGCTCGCCATCGGGCTGAGCTACCTGAGCTACCGCAAGGAGCGTGCCGCATGATCGTACTGTGGATCGTCCTGGGGCTGGCGGCCGTATTGCTGATCCTGCTGCTGGCGGCGGCTGTGCGCGCGCTGCGCATGCCCGTCAAACGCGCCACCTATGTCCCGTCGCCCGACGAACAGGCGTCGCTCGCGCTCGCCGAAAAGCTGTCCGCCATGATCCGGGTGGACACCGTGTCCGCGCCGGACCGCCCGGACCGGGAAAAATTCCTCGCTTTCCACCGCGTGCTGGAAACGCTGTTTCCCCTGACGCACCGCGCGCTGGAAAAAACCGAGATCGACGGCAACCTGCTGTTCCGCTGGCCCGGCGCGTCCTCAGAACGGCCGCTGGTGCTGATGAGCCACCAGGATGTGGTCCCGGCCGAGGGCGAATGGACGCACGCCCCGTTTTCCGGCGACATCGCCGACGGCAAGGTATGGGGCCGCGGCGCCTCTGACACCAAGTGCTCCGTCATGGCCTTCTTCGAGGCGGTGGAAAGCCTGCTGGCGGAAGGCGTGACGGTCCCGCCGCAGGATGTGTACCTGTCCTCCTCCTGCACGGAGGAATGGGCGGGGGACGGCTGCCCCAAGCTGGTGGCGGAGCTCAGCCGCCGCCACGTGCGGCCATGGCTGGTGGTGGACGAGGGCGGCGGCATCATCACCGACCCGATCGGCGGCATTCACGGCAATTTTGCGA
>CAMNEH010000011.1 GCA_946536315.1 uncultured Clostridia bacterium | reverse complement strand
GCCCGTTACGCAGGACGTGATCAGCCGCCTGCGTCAGCAGGTCGAGCAGGAAAAGATCAAGGACGCCAATCAGGCCAGAGAAATCCTCAAGCAACTGCTGATCGACGAAATGAACGTACCCCGGCCCGCCCTGCACTGGCCCATGGTCATGCTGGTCGTCGGGGTCAACGGCGTGGGCAAGACCACGACCATCGGCAAGCTGGCGCTGCGTTTCCAGGAAATCGGCCGAACCGTGATGCTGGCCGCAGCGGATACCTATCGCGCCGCGGCGGACGAGCAGCTGGCCATCTGGGCGGAGCGCGCCAAGGTGCCGATCGTCCGCTCCAGGAGCGGCGCGGATCCCGCTTCCGTCGTATACGACGCTGTACAGTCCGCCAAAGCGCATAAAACCGACCTGCTGATCGTGGATACCGCCGGCCGCCTGCACAATAAGAAAAACCTGATGGATGAGCTGAGCAAAATGCGGCGCATCATTGATCGGGAGTATCAGGAAGCCACCATGCGCTGTATGCTGATCCTGGATGCCACCACAGGCCAGAACGGCATCAGTCAGGCCAAGCAGTTCAAGGAAGCGACAGACATCGGCGGCATCATCCTGACCAAGCTTGACGGCACCGCCAAAGGTGGCATCGCCATCGCCATCCGCCGGGAGCTGAACATTCCTGTTTGGTACATCGGCGTCGGGGAAGGCATCGACGACCTGCAGGCATTTGACGCGAAAGAATTTATCAACGCGCTGTTTTGAGGAGCTGCCATGTATATTTTGATCACCAACGACGATGGCATTGACAGTGCCGGCCTCATGGCCCTGGCTGCGGCCGCCGGGCGCAGGGGACATCGCCTCCTCATCGCTGCCCCAAAGGAGCAGCAAAGCGCCGCCTCACAGCGCATTCAGCTGAACGCGCCGATCCTGGTCCGCCAGCGCGACATTTTACCGGAGACAGAGGCCTGGGCGGTGTCCGGGACACCGGCGGACTGCGTGCGCATCGGCCTTGAACTGAGCGGGACGAGGCCGGATATCTGCATTTCCGGCATCAACAACGGTGAAAATGCCGGCTGCGCCGTGTTTTACAGCGGCACCGTTGCCGCCGCCCGCGAGGCCGCGATGAATGGGATCCCCGCATTAGCGGTATCCATCATGTATCCCGCCACACAGGAGATGCTGGACGCGCTGGCTGAAAAGGCCATGGACCTGGCTGAAAACCTCCGGCCAGACGCGCTTCCGCGCCTGACTGTGCTGAACCTGAACGCGCCAGCGCTTCCGCCGGATCAGCTCAAAGGGCTTAAACGCGCCACCCTTTCGCAGGCATTCTATCAGGATCATTACGAGCACCGCGTCAGCCCGCGGGGACAGCATTATTTCTGGTTGGGCAGCGGCCTGCCGATGGAAGAACCGGCGCCCGGAACAGACTATGCGCTGCTTCGCGAAGGGTACATGACCCTCAGCCTGATCGGCGGATATGCTGATTTCAACGGCTGTCTGGACGATGTGCTGCCCGACTGTCCCGAGGAGCCGTGACATGGCCAACGATGCAACCGGCCTGATCCCCGAGCTGAACCTGACGCACTGCCGGCTCAGCAAAAGCTATCGGGCCATCGCCGCCTTTATCGAAGAGCACAGCGAGCTCGTGCCGACGATGACAGCGGCGGCGCTGTCGAAGGAAGCCGGCGTTTCCGAGAGCACGGTGGTCCGTTTCGCGAATGCCCTGGGATATGACGGATATCCCGCCCTGCTGAACGCAGTGCGTTATCAGGTCAGAAAACGGCTGACCACGGACCAGCGGCTCGCGCTGGGCAGCGAGATTTCTCAGGAAAACATCCTGAACACCGTCCTGAAGGAGGACATGCGCAACATCCGCCATACCATTGACAGGGTCGATGGTCAGGCCTTCCTGCAGGCGGTGGATACGCTGCTCAGCGCGCGGCGCATCTATATTCTCGGCCTGCGCTCGGCCGCGCCGCTCGCGCAATTCATGACGTACTATCTGAGCTTCATCATGGATAACGCCGCGCAGGTATCCACAGGACTCGGGGACGTGTTCGAAGGATTGCTGTACCTCCGTCCGGAGGATGTGCTGGTCGGCATCAGCTTTCCCCGGTATTCGACGCGGACGGTCGAAGCGATGCGCTTCGCGCGGCGAACCGGCGCCAAAATTATCGCCATCACCGACAGTACGCGCAGTCCGTTGAGCCATGAAGCGGACCTGTGCCTGACTGCGGCGACAGAAATGTCCTCCTTTGTGGACTCGCTCGCCGCTCCGCTGTCCCTGATCAACGCGCTGATCGTCGCTATGGGCTTGAAAAAGCGCGACGAACTGCACGCGCACCTGACCCGGCTGGAGGATATATGGTCGCAGAGCAGCGCTTATGTAAAAAAATGACGGACACGACGACAGACGTCGCTGTGATCGGCGGAGGGGCTTCCGGTATGGCCGCCGGACTGTTCAGCGCGAAAAGCGGCGCTTCCACGCTGATTCTGGAAAAGAACGACAAGCTCGGCCGCAAAATGTACATTACAGGCAAGGGACGCTGCAACCTCACTAACGACGCGACGCTGGATGAATTCCTGCGGGAGGTCCCGCGAAACCCGAAGTTCCTGTACAGCGCGCTGGCGCTCCTCTCCCCCCAGGATACCATGCGCCTCGTCACGCAGAACGGTTGCCCGGTGAAAACGGAGCGCGGGCGCCGGGTGTTTCCCGTCAGCGATAAAGCGTCTGATGTTACCAAAGCATGGCACAGGGCATTGGACGACGCGGGCTGCGGCGTTCGCCTGAACGCCTGTGTCCAGGCGGTTCTGCCGGTGGAACAGGGATACCTGCTCACTTCTTCGGTGGGCCGCGTGTACGCGAAGGCGCTGGTCATCGCGACCGGCGGGCTCTCCTACCCTTCGACCGGGTCGACCGGGGACGGCGACCATTTTGCCGAAGCGCTGGGGGTACCATTGCAGCCCCGGTCCCCTGTACTGGTTCCGATGCTGACGTCCGATCCCTGGACGGGCCAACTGCAGGGACTTTCGCTGAAAAACGTGCGTCTGAATGCCGTCAGGGGACAGAAGACCCTTTTCAGCGAGCTCGGTGAAATGCTCTTTACTCACGACGGTATTTCCGGCCCGCTCGTTCTGGAATTGAGCTGCCACCTGGACGCGTCGCCACTGGACGCCGTTGAAACGTTCATTGACCTCAAGCCGGGTCTGACCCACGACCAGCTGCGCGAACGCCTTGACCGGGACATCCGCGAAAACGGCAGGCGGCAGCTTCGGACCATCCTTGACGCGCTCCTCCCGGGCCGTCTGTCTGAGCTGA
This sequence comes from uncultured Clostridia bacterium, assembly GCA_946536315.1. Taxonomy (GTDB): domain Bacteria; phylum Bacillota; class Clostridia; order Christensenellales; family Aristaeellaceae; genus UBA4246. Next base: position 39,475 of record CAMNEH010000011.1, on the reverse strand, counting down.
TGGCCGGGCTGTCAGGCCTTTCCCCCACGCTTCAGGCCAGCCAGCTGACCAAACAGCAGCGTGAAGCGCTCACGAACCTGCTGAAGCATTTCCGGCTTCATCTTTCCGGGACCCATCCACTCGCCGAGGCCATCGTGACACGCGGCGGCGTAGACACCAAAGCGCTGCTGCCTGCCACTATGGCGGTACGCAGCCGTCCATCCCTGTTCTTTTGCGGCGAAATGATCGACGTGGACGCGCACACGGGCGGCTACAACCTTCAAATCGCTTTTGCCACCGGCGCATTGGCCGGCCAGAGCGCCGCCGCATTTGCCCTGAACATCCCCGATAGAAGGAGCTGACACTATGCAGGCGATCGTCTTGGACCTCGAATGGAATCAGCCGACCAATTTCCGTTCCGGCGGCTACCGCATATCCGGCGGCAAGCTGCTCTTCGAGGTCATCCAAATCGGCGCGGTCAAGCTGAATGAACAGCGTGAGATCGTCGACACCTTCAATCAGCTGATTCAGCCGACCTGCTACACCAGGCTGAACCCACATATCAGCAAAATCACCCACATCACCGAAGATCAGCTGATTTCCGCGCCGGCGTTCGAGGAGGCCTACAGCGCGTTCATTGACTGGTGCGGTGAGGACGCCGTTTTGCTGACCTGGGGCTGCGACGACGTGTCGGTCTTTGAGCAGAACGTTCAGTTTTTTGACTGCGCCTCGCCCCTGCCCCCGGTATGTGACATCCAGAAGCAATTCAGCGATGAACTGGGGACGCCGCAGGAAAGAAAGTCTCTGAAACGCGCGCTGGAAGAGCTCGGCATTGAGCCGTCAGAGACGAAAGCCTTTCACAACGCCGTCAATGACGCTTATTATACCGCTTTGGTGTTTTCGCGCATCCAGGCGCCTGAAAAAGTACTACAGTATAAGCTGAAGCCCAAACAGCTGACGCACCAGGATCGCAGAAAGCGCCAGACGGTGTCCGTCCGCAAAATCAGCCGGGGCGTGCCGACCATGCTGAAAACCGGCTTCGGACAGCGCGCGCCATGTCCCATCTGCAGCCGCGCCAATCCGCTGAAGGCCGATTACTTCCGATATTCTCCCAAACGCTATACAGCGCTCTCCGTCTGTGAAGCGCACGGACTTTACTATGTGAAAATGAACGTCATTACGCAGCCCGACAAGCAGCGCTATCTGGAGCGTGTGACCACGCTCACGGAAGAGCAGAGTCCTGCCTATGTCCATACGAAGCTCCTGCAGTGGGAGCAAAAGCTGGCGAGTCAAGCCGGAAGCTGAATACGTACAAGAAACATCAGACCGTTCCGAACCGACGCAGTGGAAGGAGGGATCAAGATATTCAAAACCGGAGATAAAACATTGAATGATCATCACTGTCAATGCTCCATGTTTGTATCCACATTTCCGCTGTTCAGCAAAAACACAAGAATTGGACTTTAACGGAGGAAAAGACAATGAAAAAAATGCTCGCTTTCCTGCTTGCCATTACATTGTTTGTCGGTCTGATTCCGGCTTTCGCAGAAGGTGTGGTAGTGATCGATGACACTCAGCAAAACGCAACGGAATCAACATTTGAAGACATGCTCCTGGATGTGCCGATTGACGTCGGTGATTACGAATTTACAGTTCAGAAAGCGGAAATCGAAGACAGAACCTTGATTCTGGAAATCAAAGTATTCAATTATCTGCCGAAATCTGTACAGTTTTTCAAGGACGCGAAGGTTGTGGTCACCTATGTCGGCGAACGCAATGAATATGTATTTAATGGATACGGATGCAGATGGTACGATCCCTGGGGCAACGGATCGTATCGATGGGGAAGCGGTGATCCGTCAATCACGGTCAATCAGCTTACATCCCATGTCGCTCGCTTTGAATGCGATCTTCCCGCATATGTGATCGAAAACCAGGGTGAACTGAAGATGGTCGTGTCTTCCGGAAGCATGGTGTTCACCTATTATTTCAGACGATGACACGGGAGATGCGTATCGCAAACAAACTGACGAAGCGAAACGGCGACAAGGCTTCATTACCCCATTGGTTCCTTTCACAGAAAGGCGGATGATCATGTTGCATATTTCCGCTGACGGACGAGAAGCGCGGTTTGAACCCGGCACTGTCCTCAAAGACGCGCTGCCACAGCTCACCGACTATCCTTCCGGTGTGCTGGGCGTGATGGCCGGCGGCGTCGTATATGAGCTCAACCAGCCGCTCCGGCATTCGATGTCCTGCCATTTGCTGACATACAAAGACGAAGAGGGAAGGCGCATCTATGAACGCAGCCTGCGCTTTCTGATGCTGATGGCGGCCCGGCATATCTGGCCGGGCATGCGGGTCCGCATCGAGCATTCCCTCGGCTACGGCCTGTACATCAACGTCCCCGGGCACACGGTCACCCGGGATGAGGTCCGCGCCTTGTCACGCGAAATGCGCCGGCTTTGCAAGGAAAACCTGCCCATCGTCAAAGAGCGCTGGTCACGCACCCGCGCGATCGAATACTTCAAGGCGCAGGGGCAGCTGGACAAGGTCCGGCTGCTGGCCTACCGCCCTTACCAGCATATCTATATGTATACCTGCGGGGATATGAGCGAGTATTTTTACGGGACGATGCTGCCCAGTACAGGGTATACCAACATATTCGGCCTCAAGCTGAATAAGCCCGGATTGATTCTGCAGATGCCGCAGCCGGACGCGCCTTCGCGCATTTCAGCTGCCGCCCGGCTGCCCAAGCACCTCGAAAAATTCCACGAATCCAACGAGTGGTGCCGCATCCTGCGCTGCACGGACGTCGCGGATATCAACGACATGGTCCTGCATGATGAGCTGCGCACCTTTATCCGCGTGAACGAGGCGCTGCAGGACAAGGCGATCGCCCGGCTGGCGGACAACATCTCTCGCCGTGGCAGCCGCGCCGTGTTTATCGCCGGCCCATCCTCCAGCGGGAAAACGACCTTTGCCAACAGGCTCGGCGTTCACCTCCGCGTCCTGGGCCTCACTCCGCTGCTGATTTCGCTGGATAACTTTTATAGGTCCCGGGAAGAGATCCCACGCCTGCAGGACGGCACGTTCGACTTTGAGCACCTCAACGCCATCAATGTCCCGTATTTTCATGATTGTGTCCGCAAGCTGCTCGAGGGCGAAGAGGTTTGCCTGCCCAGCTACTCCTTCGGGTCCGGCACCGCCAATTATGCTGATCCGCCGGTGCGCCTCTCGTCAGAGCATATCATGATCATCGAAGGCATTCACGCGCTGAATCCGGAGGTATATCGCTGCATTCCGCAGGAGCAGCTGAGCAAGGTGTTCATCAGCGAGCTGACCTGCATCAACCTCGACGATCACAACCGTATCCGGACCACCGACGCCAGGCTGCTAAGGCGCATCGTGCGGGACTATCAGTTCCGCGGCACGTCGCCGGACGCGACGCTGAGCATGTGGGCCAACGTCCGCGCCGGGGAGGAGCGTTGGATTTTTCCCTATCAGGAGCAGGCGGATTTTGTATTCAATTCCGTGCTGCATTACGAATTGCCGATACTGCGGAACATCGCCTATGACCAGCTGAACGCCATCGAGCCCGAAAACCCGAATTATCTCGCGGCCAAACGGCTGATCAAGATCCTGCATTACCTGATTCCCGCCCCTCCCTCCGTGCTGAACGAGGTACCGCCGCTCTCCATCCTGCGCGAATTCATCGGGGGCAATACCTTTTACGCATAACAAAGCGCCGCCGCCTGTGGGAGAACGCCAATCAATTCTCCCCTGGGCGGCGGCATGTCAGAACATAAGATCAGTTACACGCGCTGCAGAATCCGGTCGATCAGCGCGCGGAAATCAGCCTGAATCCGGCGGCCGGTCTCCAGCACCTCCTGATGGGTGATCGGCTGGTCCAAAATGCCGGCGGCCATGTTGGTGATGCACGAAATCCCCAGCACGTCCATCCCCGCGTGGCGTGCGGCCATGGCGTCAGGTACGGTGGACATGCCGACGGCGTCAGCGCCAAGCAGGCGAATCATTCTGATTTCGGCAGGCGTTTCGTAGCACGGCCCAGGCATCCAGCAGTAGACGCCCTCGCGGAGCGCCAGCCCCATCTCTTCCGCCGTTTGCCGCGCGATGCCCCGCAGGCGCTCGGTAAACACATTGCTCATATCCGGAAAGCGCGGTCCGATCTCGTCGATATTCGGCCCGGTCAGGGGACTGTCGCCGGTCAGGTTGATGTAATCGCTGATCAGCATCAGGTCGCCCGGCTGGTATGCCAGATTGACGCCTCCGGCGGCGTTGGTCAGGATCAGCGTTTTCACGCCGAGCAGCCTGAACACGTACACGGGGACCGCGAGCTGGCGGATAGCGATCCCCTCGTAGCGGTGAAATCTGCCGCTCATCACCAGCACGCGCTTCCCGTTTTTGACGCCGCTGAGCAGCTCACCGGCATGCCCCGGCGCGGTGCTGGCCGAAAAGCCTGGAATGTCGGTATATTTCACCCGCTTCAGGTCATCCAGGGTTTCCCCGTAGTCCCCCAGACCGCTCCCCAGCACGATCGCCGTGTCCGCGCGGCCGATGGCCTCTTCAGCCACCTTCGCCGCTTCGCACAGGCGCTGGTACTCAATACTCATGGCTTTATTCCCCCTTCAGCTCGGGCCAGAAGGACGTCGCGCCAAAGCGCTCCGGAAGGCCGAAATAATCCGCGATCGTGGCCGCCATATCCGCATAGGTGTCCCGCGTGCCGAGGTTCACAGGACGATTGATGCCCCTCGACCAGCAAATCACCGGCACATATTCGCGCGTGTGATCCGTGCCTGTGTATGTCGGGTCGCAGCCGTGGTCCGCGGTGATGATCAGCAGGTCCTGATCGTTCATGAGCGCCGTCAGCTCAGGCAGGCGACGGTCAAAGTACTCCAGCGCGTCCGCGTATCCCCGAATGTCGCGGCGGTGGCCGTAGGTGCTGTCAAAATCGACCAGATTCACATAGCACAGGCCGTCAAACGATTCGCGCATATACGCGATCGCCGCGTCAACGCAGGCAGGATTGCCCGCCGCGTGATTGGACCGGGTCAGTCCGCGCTCCGCGAAAATATCCTCGATCTTACCGACGCCCAGCACATCCAGCCCAGCAGCCTTCAGCACATCCAGCACCGTATCCTGCGGCGGCTCGAGCGAAAAATCGCGCCGCTTCGGCGTCCGGACGAACGCGCCGCTGTGGTCGCCGATAAACGGCCGCGCGATGACACGCCCGACGCCGTGCTCTCCCACCAGCTGGGCGCGCGCGATGCGGCACATTTCGTACAGCCTGTCAATGGGGATGATCTGCTCGTTGGCCGCGATCTGGAACACGCTGTCCGCTGACGTATAGACGATCGGGTACCCGGTTTTCAGGTGCTCCTCGCCCAGCTCATCCAGGATGGTCGTCCCGGAAGCCGGTTTGTTGCCCAGAACGTGCGTCCCGATCGCCGCCTCAAAGCGCTCGATCACTTCCGGCGGAAAACCGTCCGGATACGTCGGAAACGCCTGGTTCAGGATCACCCCTGCCATTTCCCAGTGACCGGTGGTCGTGTCTTTTCCCTTGGATCGCTCAGCTGCGCGGCCATACGCGCCCGAGGGATGCGCGATCCCCGGTATGCCAAGCCCTGGAAGATTGCCTAATCCCAGCGTCCGCATGTTGGGCATATGCAGCCCGACGGCGTTCTGAATATGCCCCAGCGTGTTGGCGCCTGCATCCCCGTAAGCGGCGGCGTCGCTCAGATATCCGGCGCCTACGCTGTCCAGTACGATCCATAGTACCCTTCGTTTCATGTGTCTACCTCCTGTGATCCGAAGCGGCAGCCTGCTTGCCGCTACTTCTTCATATCGCTATTGTACACGCAAAACCATTTTTTGAAAAGAGTGTGATACCGCATGAATTACAATTTGATCGCCAGCGCCGCCTTCGGCCTGGAGGGACTGGTCCGCCGTGAATTGAATCAGCTCGGCTTTGACGCCCAGGCGGAGAATGGGTTTGTTCGTTTTTCCGGCACGCTTGAGGACGCCTATCGCGCCAATCTCTGGCTGCGCACGGCGGACCGCGTTTCTCTGCTGATGGCCGAGGGCGATGTGCGCACGTTTGAAGATCTCTTCCGACTGGTGCGCGGTGTCACCTGGCAGCAGCTGATGCCCAGGGACGCCGCGTTTCCCGTGCAGTGCAAATGCGTGCGCAGCCAGCTGATGAGCCCTTCGGACTGCCAGGCCATCGCCAAAAAAGCGCTCGCAGAGGAGCTGATGGCCTACTATCACATGCCATGGTGTTCAGAAAGCGGTCCGCATTTCCCCATTCACATTTCGATCCACCAGAACCATGCCCGCGTCATGGTGGATACCAGTGGCGACGCGCTCAACAAGCGTGGCTACCGTACCTGGAACGGTGAGGCGCCGCTGCGCGAAACCCTGGCGGCGGCGGTCGTCCAACTGTCAGGCTGGAAGGGAGATATTCCAGTCTATGATCCTTGCTGCGGCACCGGCACCCTGCTGATCGAAGCCGCCTATTGGGCTGCCCGCCGCGCGCCTGGTCTCACCAGACATTTTCTGGTCGAAACCTGGCCTGATGTCAGCGCTAAAACGCTCGAACGGATCCTGAACGAGGCCAAGGCGGCCTATACGCCCTCCGCCGTTCCGCCCATCGCCGGCAGCGATATTGACCCCCAGGCCATCGAGCTTTGCAAAAGACATCTGCAGCAGGCCGGCCTCGATCAGCATATCACGGTCAGTGTGGCGGACCTTGCGACGCTTCAGCTGGATGATTCCCCCGTCTTCTTCCTGGCCAATCCTCCTTACGGCGAGCGGCTGAGCGATCAGAAGCAGTGCCTGGCCCTGTACCGTGCCATGCGGCAGATGACCGACCGTCACCCGCAGTCTCGCCTTGCGGTGCTGTCCGGCAATCCGTCATTTGAGCGGGCCTATGGGCGCCGTGCAAATAAAAAACGGCGGCTGTACAATGGCCGCCTCGAATGTGAGCTGATGCTGTTTTAATCCTCGAATGCCGTCTCCTCTTCCGTGAAATCCGGATCAGCGGGCGGCATTTGATCTGTAACCATGATATGCGCGTCTGTCTGGTTTTCATAATACTTTTTCCGGACACCAACTTTGATGAATCCCAGAGACCGGTAAAGCGCTTTGGCCGGCTCATTGTTTTCCCGGACCTCGAGCGTCACATACTGAACGCCCAGATTGGCGGCATACTGCAACAGATCCTTCGTCAGTTGGCGCCCAAGTCCCCGGCCGCGCTCATCCTCACGCACGGCAATATTCGTGATGTGGCCTTCGTCCAGAATTACATGGATCCCGGCAAAGCCCACAATATTCCCGCCGCGATCCGCGACCAGATAGCGGGCGCAGGGATTCTCTGACATCTCGTGCTCAAAGTCCCGCAGGCTCCATGGCGTGGGAAAGGTCGCGCATTCGATTGCCCAGACGGCCGGGACGTCGTTGATGGTCATGCGACGGATGATCGGTTCATTCATGCTTCGCGGTCTCCACCAGATTTTTTTGCCGGACAGCCTGCGGCGGGCGAAGGTAAAATGGTTTCAGCGCGCCGCAGTCCACCGCGGTATCGATGCGCTCCGCCGCGAGCGCCGCGGCGGCGGCCGGGCGCAGGAACACATTTTCCGCCCCCGCGTGAAGCCAGCCCTCCGGCAGCGGGGAAAGCGCCTCCCGATACGCCAGCCAGCCATCGCCCGTCAGCAGCACCAGCCGTCCTTTGGCCAGGGAAGCAAGCTCCCTCATGAGATCGTTGAGCGAAATCGGCTGTTCTTCCAGCAGACGCTCTCCGGTCAGCCCGTCAAACGCGGCGGCGTAAACCTGCTGCCGGCGCGCGTTCTGCATTGGGCAGACGACGCCGTCAAACTTTCCCTGGCTTCTCGCCATCGCTTCCAGCGCGGAAACCGCGACACAGGGCTTGCCGTTCGCGCGGGCGAGCGCTTTCACCGTAGTGACGCCGATCCTGACCCCGGTAAACGAACCGGGACCGGAAACGACTGCAAAGACGTCCGTCTGTGCGGGCGTCAGACCGGTATGCAGGTAAGCCTCTTCCGTCATCGGCAGGGCCGTTTCCGAATGCGTCAGCCGATGGTTCAGGGTCGCCTCATAAAGGATCACGCCGTCCTGCCACAGCGCTACCCCGACCGAAGGACCCGAGGTGTCAAGCAGATAGATCAGCATATTCCTGTTTCAACTCCCGCAGCCAGCTGTCGTCCTGCCTGAAGCGGCCGAGCGGCCTCAGGCAGACCAGCCGCTGTTCTTCTTCCAGTGAAATCAGCCGGACCGCCAGGCGATCTTCCGGAAGCAGCTCCGGCGCCTGCTCCGACCATTCGACGAGTGTGACGCCGTCACCGGGCAATTGCTCCTCTGCGCCGATCGCCACCAGCTCTTCCGGGTCCTCCACGCGGTACCAGTCATAATGATACAGCGGAAACGCGCTGCCCTGATAAACGTTCAGGATGGTAAAGGTCGGACTGGGCAGCGCGCCGGCGATGCCGAGTCCGCGCGCGATGCCCCTGGCCAGCTCACTCTTTCCGGCACCGAGCGGGCCGGAGAGCGTCAGCACGTCGCCGGCCTTCAAGTATCCGGCCAGCTGCGCGCCCAGCGCGCGGGTCTCCTCCGCGCTTCGCGTAAGGACGCTTCCCAGCAGATATGGCGCGGTCACGGCGGAAGCCTTCCGCGCGTCCTCGTCGATCTGGCGCTTCAGCTCAGCCATAGAGCTGAACTTTTGAATGTCCCGCAGCCGCTGAAGGAGCACCACGCAGGCCGTTTCACCATATACGTCGCCGTGAAATGCCGGCATCCAGGTTTCGACGGTCGGCCGGGGATCCTGATCCGCCGTGGGACGCGGGCCGACATTCGTGACGCCTGTCAGCAGCTGCGCATCTTCCGACAGATACAGGCTGGCGTAGACGCCATAGGCGGGCAATTCAGAATGCGCGGCGCTCAGGTTGGCTGTAGGGAATCCCGCCTGATGGCCCTTACCGCGGCCATGCGTTATTGTACCACAAAGTACGATTGGTTCCATTGTCAGACTCCGTATTAACGTATCTTCGCTTTCAGCAATGGAGACAGCGGCTTATAGATCAGTCCGGTCACAATACTGAGCACGATGCCCTTCAGCAGATTGAACGGCCCCGTGATCAGCAGCAGCAGCTTCCATTCGGAATCGACGCCGCCGACATTGGCAAAGCGGATGATGCTGTCCATATCCATGTGGAACGCGCCCATATAGAAGGGCAGCATGATCCACTTGTTGACAAACACGCTGACCACGACCATGCAGAGGGTTCCGATGCCCATGCCGATCAGCGCGGTGCGTTTGGTTTTATTGCGCTGATAAATGATGGCCGCGGGCAGAACCAGCGCAGCGCCCATGATCAGGTCGGCCAGCTCTCCCACACCCGCAGAGGATGAATGAAGCAGGCCGATCAGCGCTTTCAACGCGAGGATGATCATTCCGGGCACCGCGCCCATGGAGAAAGCGCCCAGCAGCACCGGCACATTGGACAGGTCCAGCTTGTAAAACGCGACGACAGGGATTTCGACCATGAACAGAATGGAGGCGATCGCCACCAGGATCGCCATTCTGGTCAGATAAGGGGTAGTGAGATAGGTTTTTTCGCGCTTCGATGTGTTGATCATGACTGTTGCCTCCTTCAGACAGACCATAAAATTGCTCGCCTCCTGAAGCTTTCAGAGGCGAGCAACGATACGTGACAGGCGTATCAAAGCTGTCTTCTTCCATCCAGACTATACTGTCGGTCCCGGAGTTGCACCTGGGTCGGCCGCTCCAGAGGAACGGTTCGCGGACTGTACCGCCGGTCGGGAATCACACCCTGCCCTGAAAGACACTTTGAGGAGGCTGCGGACCGTATTGGTACCGCGTGATTATGCTATCACAACCTGTCCGGAAAGTCAATCCTGTTTTTGGCGGAAACAGTTGACGAAATCAGCGGTGCGGATATTGACCTCACACGGCAAACGTGTTATGCTTGCAGGCACCCAGACCATGAAAGCGGAGGATGATTTATGAGCCAGCTTATCACCATCAGCAACGCAGACCTGAGGGTCGATATTTCTACCCGCGGAGCGGAAATGCAGTCCGTGCTCGAGCGCGATGGCACACAGCGCCTGTGGCAGGGTGACCCGAAGTACTGGACCGGCCGCGCGCCGATCATGTTTCCTGTTTGCGGCGGGCTGCGCGAGGACGCCTATTATTTGGACGGCGAGCGGTACGAGATGCCTAAGCATGGCTTCGCGCGCACAGTCGAATGGACGGTTGAGCGCGCGGAGAAGGACTGCGCCGTATTTCTGCTGACGGAGCAGCGTCCCGGCTTTCCCTTCAGGTATGAATTCCGCGCCGCGTACCGGCTGGACGGGGCGTCCATCGTGATCACTTACAGTGTCATGAATCTGGATGACCGGCCCTTCTGGTATTCCGTAGGCTCCCACGAAGCCTGGGCCACCCCGGGCGGGCTGGAGGCGTACACCGTAGAATTCGCGCAGCCGGAAACCCTGGCCGTATCAGAATTGGTAGGCAACCTGATCAAGCGCGAGCCGGTCATCATGGCTGAATGCGCCGCGGAGCTGCCATTGAAAACGGCGTACTTCGCCGTGGACGCGCTGGTATTCCCTTCGCTGAAGAGCCGCAGCGTGACGCTGAAAAGCAGCGTGAGTGCCCGTCGGATCCGCGTGGATTATGACGGCATGGACGTCCTGATGCTGTGGACCAAGCCCGGCGCTGATTACATCTGCATCGAGCCGTGGTGCAACGCGCCGGATTATGTGGATGCGGACATGCAGATCGCCCACAAGCCGGGCATGATCCGCCTGCAGCCGGGCGAATGCGCGGAGCGGACCCACACGGTCACTTTTCTGTCTCAGTTGTGAAAAATGCCCTCTACCGGCGTCCGGGACTCCAGGTAAGTATCCCGGTCTGCCAGTGATTTGAGCATCCGCCATGCGATGACAAACATCAGAATGATAAAGATGACAAACGCGATGATCATGCCGGTTGATTGCGTGTTGGACGCCATCAGGTCAAACGTGCCGTGCGCGATAGCGGGCACCAGCACGGCCAGCGCATGGCAACGCTTCGCCTTCTGCGTCTCGCCTGCCATCGCGTAGCGCTTTGCGGCGCTGTACCATGCCCCCATGAATACCGAAAAGCTGATATGTGCCGGTATGGATACCAGTCCGCGCGCCATGAGCACGCCAGCGCCGTACCGGAAAGCGTAGACGATATTTTCCGCCAGCGCAAATCCGGCAGAAACCGCCACGGCATAGACCATCCCGTCAAACAGACAATTGAAATGCGGATCTTTCCACGTACGCGCGCGCAGCACCACATATTTGCTGAGCTCTTCGCCGATGCCGACGACCAGATACCAGTGCAGGATCTGAAACAGCAAATGCTGGTCGCGAAACAGCGCTTTGAGCGCTGCCAGCCCAGCCAGCTCGACGATGAACGCGATCAGCACAGAGACCACGCCCAGGCCGACGAGCGACCAGATCAATTCAGGCGGTTCAGCCTCCAGCCGGTCCTTCCGGCGTACATAGAGCAGAAGCGCCAGCGCCGGCACAACGGCCAGAATGATCATACGCAGAAGAGGAATTCTGAAGACCAGAGAAAACAGTAACTCAATCAGGAAACCCATGCAGCTTCTCCTCTCGTTTTATCTCGCCTGCCGGAAAATATTCGCCATATCCTCGGGGAAGAGCACCTTTGCGCTTCCCTTTTTTCCGTTGCTGGCAGCAGCGCATTCTTGGGTCAGCGTCTGTATGTCTTCCTCTGAGGGATTCACGCCCAGCTCGCGCAGATTTGTCGGCATGCCGATCCGGCGATAGAACGCCTCCATACGCGCAATGCCCTCCAGGGCGATCTGTTCGTCGTCCTGCCCCACGTCCTCTACGCCCATGACTTTGATCGCATAACGCACAAACCGGGGCAGGCAATCCCGATATACATACCGGGCCCAGGCTGGCCAGATCGCGGTCAGCTCCGCGCCGTGCGTCACGTCATACAGCCCGCCCAGCGCGTGCTCGAGCATATGCGCGGCAAAGTCCCCGCCGTCGTTTCCGCAGCCCGTCAGTCCATTGTGCGAAAGGCTGCTGGCCCACATGACCTCCGCCCGCGCGTCATAGTTTGTCGGGTCACGGTGCAGGATTTCCGCGTTCTTCATCACCGTGCGCAGCAGCCCTTCCGCGAGCTCGTCCGTCAATTCCATGTTGCCGCCCTGGGTGAAATACCGTTCCATGGTATGCATCATAATATCCGCGCAGCCGGCCTGTGTCTGGTAATCCGGAAGGGTGATTGTCAGCGCGGGGTTCATCACTGCGAAGCGCGGTCGCGAAAGCTGGTCGTTGTAGGACCTTTTTTCGCCGGTATCCTCGTTGGTGATGACGCTGGAAATGCTCATTTCGCTGCCAGCGGCTGCGATAGTGACCACACAGCCCAGCGGCAGACAGCCTTTCGCCTGACGTTGGCGCAAATACAATTCCCACACGCCGCTGTCAGGCTCTGCCAGCCCGTACGCGATCGCCTTGGCGGAGTCGATCACTGATCCGCCGCCCACCGCGAGCAGAAAGTCGACCCGATGCTCCTGCGCCAGCGCGATGCCCTGACGGACCAGCCCCAGCCGAGGGTTCGGCACGACGCCGCCCAGCGTGATATAGGGAATCCCCGCTGCGTCCAGCGATTGCCTGACCCGATCCAGGACACCGGAGCGCGCCGCGCTTTTTCCGCCATAGTGGATCAGCGCCTTCGTACCGCCGCATTCACGGATCAGCGAGCCGGTCTGCAGCTCAGTATCCCGGCCAAACACGACTTTTGTCGGCGCGCAATAGGTGAATCCGAACATATTCCGTGGTCCTCCGTTGTTTCAGAATATGCGATGCAGGCGCGCATGCGGCGCCGCCTGACATCGCCGAATCAAAAATATCCTCCCCCTTCGACAGGGGGAGGAATCCGTCAAAGACATCGCGAAGCAAGAAACCCCATCATCGTCTTTGACGGGCAGGCAGGTTATTCTTCCCATTCCGGGGCAAGGTCTTCCTCATCCACAGCAACCGCTTCTTCCTCGTCGTCGTCCAGCGCAGCGTCTGAGGCATCCTCCGTTGTCGGAATGTCTTCCGAGTGGATCGGCTCCCTGAGTTCTACCCATTCTGATTTGAGGTAGCCATGAATGCCAGTGCTGGTCTCAATCTCCGCCCATTCGCCCTTGAACTGAAGAACGGTGACGACATAGGGCTTTTTTGTTCTTTTGTCAAACGTGGGCAGCGTCGTCACCTTTTTCCCGTTGAGGGAATCAGCGGAGCGCAGGTTGACTGTGGTAATGTGTTTGGCATTATTGGGGTCGCGCAGGATGCCCTGGCTGACCTCGTTGGGCCACGCCACGCGGAAAGACAGATAGCTGTTTTGCAGATACCCGTCGTACTTTCCGTACAGCACGCGGGAAAACTCATCGCCCTTTTCCAGCACCACGACATAGCTGCCGTCCGGCACTTTAGTGAGCGTCTTGGACGACGCGCTGGCGGTGCGGTGCAGCGGCAGGTTTTTCGTGCGCTTCAGGAATACGATCGCGAGCTGGTTTTCAAAATCTTCGTTGCTGAAAGAAAGGTCGGAGGTCCTCACATACAATAAATCTTTGCTGTCACGGCGGAGGCGGCAGTATCCAAGCCCGAGGGTCTGAATGTCGATTTCAGTCCCATAGGCGATGGTTTCAACAGGCTCAAGGCTGGCGCCGTCCATAAAGACATCCTGATAGACATCCGCGCCGTCGCTGTTCACCACATAAGCCATGATCCGTCCGGATACGACCTCGGGGGCGATGGCGACGGGCTCGGCCGCTGCCAAAGTCAGGCTGAGCAGCAGTATCACGCACAGGGCATAACTCGACCATTTGCAATGAATCATACTGTACCTCCTTTGCGCCTGTCTGTATGGAGATTTACCGGGCGGGGTTACGCCTTCCCGTTGCAGCCCAGCACGTCCACGATCTTATGGCGGACCATGTCACGCAGCGCGTTGCGCGCGTCGGTCAGATACTGACGCGGATCGAAATGGTCCGGGTGCTCCACCAGATGCTTGCGGATCATGGCAGTAAAGGCCAGACGCAGGTCGCTGTCGATGTTGATCTTGCATACCGCCATACTCGCGGCCTTGCGCAGCTGCTCTTCCGGAATGCCGACAGCGTCCGGAAGCTTGCCGCCGTTTTCATTGATGATCTTCACGAATTCCTGCGGGACAGAGGAGGCGCCGTGCAGCACGATCGGGAAGCCGGGCAGCCGCTTGGATACTTCCTCCAGAACGTCAAAGCGCAGGGGCGGGGGCACCAGGATGCCATCCGCATTCCGCGTGCACTGCGCGGGTGTGAATTTGTAAGCGCCATGACTGGTGCCAATGGCGATGGCCAGCGAGTCGCACCCGGTGCGGGTCACGAATTCTTCGACTTCTTCCGGATGCGTGTAAGAAGAATCCTCCGCGGACACCTTGACCTCGTCCTCAACACCGGCGAGGGTGCCGAGCTCCGCCTCGACCACAACGCCGTGGTCATGCGCATATTCCACCACGCGGCGCGTTTCCTTGATGTTCTCCTCAAAGGGCAGGCCGCTCTTGTCGATCATCACGGAGGTAAAGCCGCCGTCGATGCAGCTCTTGCAGGTCTCAAAATCAGGACCATGATCCAGATGAAGAACGATTGGAAGGTCCGTCTCCTCGATCGCGGCTTCAACCATTTTGGTCAGGTAGGTATGATTGGCGTATTTGCGGGCGCCCTTGGACACCTGCAGGATCACAGGCGCCTTTTCCATGGACGCCGCTTCGGTGATGCCCTGAACAATTTCCATATTGTTCACGTTGAAGGCGCCGATAGCGTAACCACCCGCATACGCTTTTTCAAACATTTCTTTAGATGTGACCAATGCCATATTGCATGTCCCCCTACATGTCTAACATTCCATCGCGTCGCGATGTTTATCAGATTATACCATCATCAGTCAAGGTCCGTCAAGCCTGTTTCGGCCAATCAATTCAGCCGCACCACACTTTTACAGTCAGCGCAGCCGCCATCCGGACGGGGTCGCCGGTCTGTGTCATAAAATGAGAATCCCTTTTCTTTTCGCCCGGCTTATGCTATAATCCGCATGCTTCCCAGAAACTGGGAAAAAGCTGCCTATGGAGGAGCCACAGTACCATGCAGGAAAGTATCACCGTGCGCGGCGCGCGCGTCAACAATCTGAAAAATGTCAGTCTCACCATTCCCAGAAACAAGCTGATTGTGTTCACCGGCCTTTCCGGGAGCGGCAAATCCTCACTCGCTTTCGATACGATCTACGCCGAAGGTCAGCGGCGGTATATCGAATCCATGTCCTCGTACGCGCGGATGTTTTTAGGCCAGGCTGACAAGCCGGACGTCGACGCGATCGACGGCCTTTCTCCCGTCATTTCCATCGATCAGAAAACGACCTCCCGCAATCCGCGATCCACGGTCGGTACCGTTACCGAAATATATGATTATCTGCGCCTGCTGTACGCGCGCGTGGGGCATCCGCACTGCCCCAAATGCGGGAGAGAAGTGCGCCGCCAGACTGTCGACGAAATGGTGGACGCGATCTTCCGTTTTCCGGAGGGCAGCCGGCTGAGCCTGTTGGCCCCCATCGTCCGCGGCAAAAAGGGCGAGCATGAAAAGCTGCTTCAGGACGCGCTCAAATCCGGTTATTTGCGCGTACGTATCGACGGCGAAATGTATGAGCTGGACGATGCGCCCAAGCTGGACCGTCAGAAAAAGCATACGATCGAGCTGGTCGTGGACCGCATTATCGTGCGTCCGGACATCCGCCAGCGGATCGCCGACAGCATGGAAACTGCGATGCGTGAATCCGGCGGACTGGTCACCGTATTCGACCACCAGACCGGGGAGGAGGAAATCTATTCCGAAAACTACGCGTGTCCGGAATGCGGCATTAACCTGCCGGAGCTGACGCCTCGGCTCTTTTCATTCAACAACCCTTTCGGCGCCTGTCCGGAATGCGACGGGCTGGGCGTCAAGATGAAGGTCAGCGAAGCTCTGATCGTGCCAGATCCCAGCCGCTCGCTGCGTGACGGCGCCATCCAGTGCACCGGCTGGAACAGCGGAGAATCCGGTTCCGTCGCCTGGCAGATGTACCTGGCGCTGAGCCAGCGTCTGCACTTTTCGATGGATACGCCCTATGCTGACCTGCCCGAAGACGTGCGCCATGCGCTGATGTACGGGCTCGGCGATGAAAAGATCGAGGTCACCTACCAGAGCGGCAACGGACACGGCGTATATAAAACCGCTTACGAGGGCGTGATCCCCTCGATCGAGCGCCGGTTTGCCGAAACCAGCAGCGAAGTGATGAAGGCCGCTTACCAGGAGTATATGGCGGAAGAGCCCTGCCCGCACTGCCACGGGCGGCGGCTGAAGCCCGAGGCGCTGGCCGTGACTGTCGGCGGCGTCAATATCTCCGCGCTTTGCGACATGAACGTGGAGCGGACGCGCGACTTTTTCCGGGCGTTGACGCTGGACCCGACCGAGTCCGTCATCGCGCGGCAGATTTTAAAGGAAATCGACAACCGGCTCACCTTTCTGACCAACGTCGGTCTCCGGTACCTGACGCTGTCTCGCGCGGCCGCTACGCTTTCTGGCGGCGAGGCGCAGCGTATACGCCTGGCGACACAGATCGGGTCGGGTCTGATGGGCGTTCTGTATATCCTGGACGAGCCGTCCATCGGCCTGCATCAGCGCGATAATCAAAAGCTGCTCCGTACGCTAAGGAACCTGCGCGACCTTGGAAATACGCTGATCGTCGTCGAGCATGACGAGGAGACGCTCCGCAGCGCGGATTATCTGGTGGATATCGGCCCGGGCGCCGGCGAACATGGCGGCGAGGTGGTCGCCCATGGCAGCGTCGACGACTTGATCCGCGCCGAACGCTCGATCACCGGGCAGTACCTCAGCGGGAAGCTGTCGATCCCGGTGCCGGCTACCCGCCGGACGGCCAGGGGCACGTTGACTGTCCGCGGCGCGCGGGTTCACAACCTGCGCAATATCGACGTCAGTTTTCCGTTAGGCGTGTTCTGCGCGGTCACCGGTGTCTCCGGTTCGGGCAAAAGCAGCCTGGTCAACAGCATCCTGTATCGCGCGCTGGCGCACGAGCTCAATCGGGCACGGCTCGTTCCCAGCGGCTATGACCGTCTGGAGGGCGTCGACCAGCTGGACAAAATCATCTGCATCGACCAGAGCCCAATCGGCCGTTCCCCGCGAAGCAACCCCGCCACCTACACCGGTCTGTTCGATCTGATCCGCAAGGTGTTTGCCAAGACCAATGAAGCGAACCTGCGCGGATATAAGGAAAACCGCTTCTCCTTCAACGTCCGCGGCGGACGGTGCGAAAACTGCGCTGGCGACGGCCTGATGAAAATCGAGATGCATTTCCTGCCTGACATCTACGTGCCCTGCGAAGTGTGCAAGGGAAAACGCTATAATCGCGAAACCCTCGAGGTGCGCTTCCGCGGCAAGAACATTGCCGACGTCCTGGACATGACCGTCGAAGAGGCCATGGACCTGTTCGAAAACCATGAGCTGATCATGAACAAGCTGCAGACGCTGTATGACGTCGGTCTGGGCTATATCCGTCTGGGCCAGCCGAGCACCACCCTGTCCGGCGGCGAAGCGCAGCGTGTCAAGCTGGCGACAGAATTGAGCCGCCGCGCGACCGGGCGCACCCTGATCCTCCTGGATGAACCCACGACCGGCCTGCATATGGACGACGTCAGCCGTTTGATCCGTGTGCTGCAGCGCCTGACCGACCAGGGAAATTCTGTGCTTGTGATCGAGCACAATCTGGACGTGATCAAATCCGCCGACTGGCTGATCGATATGGGTCCGGACGGCGGGGATGAAGGCGGCACCGTGGTCGCGGAGGGAACGCCGGAGGAGGTCGCCCGGTGCGACCGGAGCGTCACCGGCCAGTTTCTGAAGCCGCTGCTGTGCGCCGAGCGTGCTTGAGGGCCGAGATTCTCCGGCTTTTCATTGAAATCAACGCGCCAGTACGCTTGTATTTTTTTCCATTCCATACTATAATACAATGGGTCCGGGCAGAAGCGCCGGACTGAGGGGGATCATATGGCTGAGAATCAGGAAAGCAAGAACTTTATCTGGGAGGCGGTAGAGCAGGACCTGGCTTCAGGACGCTACGAACGGGTCCATACGCGTTTTCCGCCTGAACCCAACGGCTACATGCATATCGGGCATTGCAAAGCCCTGATCATGGATTTTTTGACCGCAGAAAAGTATGGCGGCACTTGCAATCTTCGCTTTGACGACACCAATCCGGCGAAGGAAGATATGGAGTATGTGCGCGCTATTCAGAAAGATATCGAATGGCTGGGCTTTCACTGGAGCGGCGGTGTCTTTTACGCTTCTGACTATTATGACAAATGCTACGAGATCGCCGAGGACTGGATCCGCCGCGGCCTGGCCTATGTGGATGAGCTGTCCAAGGACGAAATGCGCGAGTACCGCGGCACGCTGACCGAGCCTGGCAAGGACTCGCCCTGGCGGAACCGGCCGTGGGAGGAATCGCTCGACCTGTTCCGGCGCATGCGCGCGGGCGAATTTCCGGAAGGCAGCAAAACGCTCCGCATGAAGATCGACATGGCTTCCCCGAACATCGTCATGCGGGATCCCGCGATGTACCGCATCCTGTACAAGGAGCACTGGCGCACCGGCAACAAATGGTGCATTTATCCCATGTACGATTTCGCGCACCCCATCGGCGACGCGCTGGAGGGCATCACGCATTCTCTTTGCTCTCTGGAATACGAGATCCATCGTCCGCTGTACGACTGGGTCGTTGAGCACAGTCAGGACATGCTGCCCGGAAGGCCGAGACAGCTGGAATTCGCGCGGCTGAACATGACGCAGACCATCATGTCCAAGCGTTATCTGCGCATGCTGGTGGAAGGTCACTATGTCGCCGGGTGGGATGACCCCCGTATGCCGACTTTGAGCGCCATGCGGCGCCGTGGCTTCACGGCGGCGGCGATCCGTGATTTTATCAGCCGCGTCGGGCTCTCGAAGGCGGACAGTGTAGTGGACTACGCGATGCTCGAGCACTGCGTCAGGAAGGACCTGGGCGACCAGGCACCGCGCGCGATGGCGGTCATGAAGCCGCTGAAGATCGTGCTGACCAACTGGCCCAAGGGCAAGGTTGAAATGCTAACGGTCGAAAACCACCCTGACCATCCTGAGTTGGGGACGAGGGAAGTGCCCATCAGCCGCGATATTTACATCGATGAAAGCGACTTTATGGTCGATCCGCCCAAAAAGTTCTTCCGTCTCCGGCCGGACGGCGAGGTACGGCTGAAGGGCGCGTACATCATCCGTTGTGAGCAGGTCATCACCGACGCCAACGGGCAGATCGATCATCTGGAATGCACCGTGGACTTTGACACCCGTTCCGGCCTGCCCGGCAGCGAACGCAAGGTCAAGGGCACGCTTCAGTGGGTCGACGCCCACGACTGCGCGCCGATCGTGTTCAGGCAGTACGAGCCGCTGCTCTCTTCCTATGACGAGGACACCGAGGAGGACAAAAAGGATTTCATAGCCCGCCTGAATCCCAACAGTCTGACCGAGTACCGCGGCTTTGGGGAAAAGGCGCTCGCTTCCGCCCAGGTCGGGGACAAGTATCAGTTCCTGCGCCTCGGATATTACTGCAAGGACCCTGATTCCACCACCGACAGCTCGGTCTATAACCTGATTGTCGGCCTGAAAGACAGCTATAAGGAGTGACCGGGAACATGAATGTCAGAACACGTTTTGCTCCTTCCCCCACCGGATTCATGCACATGGGCGGCGTACGCACTGCGCTGTACGCCTACCTGCTCGCCAAGAAATACGGCGGTCAGTTCATCCTGCGCATCGAGGATACTGACCAGGGCCGGCTGGTGGAAGGCGCGACGGAGGTTATCTACCAGACCCTGAAGGAATGCGGCCTGAATTGGGATGAAGGGCCGGATATCGGCGGACCTTGCGGGCCCTATATACAGTCAGAGCGCAAGCAGCTCTACCTGCCTTATGCGCAGCAGCTGGTCAAAAGCGGTCATGCTTACTACTGCTTCTGCACCAAAGAGGAGCTGGACGAGCGTCGCGCCGCGGCCGAGGCCAGGGGCGAGACCTTCAAGTACGATAAGCACTGCCTGCATCTGAGCCAGGAAGAAGTTGACCGCCGGTTGGCCGACCATGTGCCCTACGTGATCCGCATGAACGCCCCGACCGAAGGCGAAACATCCTATCATGACCTCGTATTCGGCGATATCTCCATGCCGAATGACACGCTGGATGACATGGTTCTGATCAAGGCCGACGGCATGCCGACCTATAATTTCGCCAACGTCATCGACGATCACCTGATGGGCATTACGCATGTCATGCGCGGGATGGAATATCTGTCCTCCACGCCAAAGTACAACCTGCTCTATCAGGCCTTCGGCTGGGAGATCCCGCAGTACATCCACCTGCCGACCGTCATGCGCGACGCGCAGCACAAGCTGTCCAAGCGCGACGGGGACGCGTATTACAGCGATTTCATCGACAAGGGTTATCTGACGGAGGCGCTGATCAATTACCTGGCGCTGGTCGGCTGGAATCCCGGGGACGACCGCGAATTCTTCACGCTGGATGAGCTGGTGGACGCGTTCGACGTCAAGGGCATCAACCGCGCGCCGGGGATCTTCGATGTGGAAAAGCTGCGCTGGTTCAACTTTGAATACATCCGGAAGCTTCCGTTCGAAACATACCTCAGCAAGGTGACCCCGTGGTTTGATCAGGTCCTGGACCCTGCACGCTTCGATTACCGCCGTCTGGCGGAGTTGATGCAGGACAGAACGGAAATATTCAGCGAAGTGCCGGACAAAGTCCGTTTCCTGAGCCAGTGGCCGGCGTTTGACAGCGCGCTGTTTGTCAACAAGAAGCAGAAGAGCACTCTGGAATCTGCGCTCGTTTCTCTGCGGCTGGTCGAACCGATCCTTGAAGGCCTGAGCGACTGGGCCGAGCAGCCGATTCATGACGCCGTCATGAATGCGATCGCCGAAAGCGGCATGAAAAACGCTACGGTTCTCTGGCCTATGCGCATCGCGCTTTCCGGTCAGCTGGCGACGCCCGGCGGCGCGTTTGAAATCGCTTATCTCCTCGGCCGTGAGGAATCCCTCAGGCGCATCCGTGCCAGC
Organism: uncultured Clostridia bacterium; assembly: GCA_946536315.1. Taxonomy (GTDB): domain Bacteria; phylum Bacillota; class Clostridia; order Christensenellales; family Aristaeellaceae; genus UBA4246. The sequence continues at coordinate 18,216 of CAMNEH010000011.1, read as the reverse complement.
ATTGAAACACTTTCCTGACAAATCATCACACATTTAAGGAGGAACCATCATGAAATCAGTCACCATACAGCTCAGCCAGGCCGAAGAAGTCAAGGAATTCGTCAACACCGTCAACCGCTATGAATACGAGATGGACCTGCGTGCCGGCCGCCATGTCGTCGACGCCAAATCCATCCTGGGCATCTTCTCCCTCGATTTATCCAAGCCCATCTCTCTGGAAATCTATTCAGAGCAGTGCGATGACCTGCTGCGGGATATTCAGCGCTTCACCGTCTGATTCTGAAAGGGAAGTGGTCGATTGCAAACGACGTTGGATCTCTTATCGGACAGCTACACAGCCGTCTTTGGGGTCAACGACCAGCTGTCCGGCGTGTTGGAAACAGCGCTGAATGTCCGTCTGCGCACACAGGACGGGCGGCTGATGATCGAAGGCGAGCCTGAACAGGCTGCGCTGGCGGAGCAGTGTGTACGCCGCCTGATTGACATGGCGGGCGTCCGCCCGATCGACCCTTCCGCCTGCCGCCTGGTGCTGCACTATGCGCGTGAAGGCCGCCTGGACGAGCTCGACGAGGTGCTCAACCGCACCGTAGCGGTCACCGCGCACGGACGACCCATTACCTGCAGGACCGCCGGACAGCTGCAATATGTGCAGGCGGTCCGCCGGCATGAACTCACGATCGCCGAAGGGCCGGCTGGCACCGGCAAAACCTACCTGGCCGTCGCCATGGCGGTCACCGCGCTCAAAAACCGGGAGGTGGAACGGATCATTCTGACCCGGCCCGCCGTCGAAGCGGGCGAACGCCTCGGATTCCTGCCCGGGGACATGAACCAGAAGATTGACCCGTATCTCCGGCCGCTGTATGACGCGCTCTACGAGCTGACCGGAAGCGATTCCACCCAGCGCATGCTGGACCGCGGGATCCTCGAGATCGCGCCTCTGGCGTTCATGCGCGGCCGAACGCTTTCGCACGCGTTCGTCATTCTGGACGAAGCGCAGAATACCACCGCCGAGCAGATGAAAATGTTCCTGACGCGTTTGGGCGCCGGCTCCCGTTTTGTCATCACAGGCGACGCGACACAGGTCGATCTGCCCGGGTCGCAAATGTCCGGTCTCCGTCAGGCGCTTGAAGTGCTCAGTGACATCAGCGCCGTCGGCATCATCCGCCTGACCGCGGAGGATGTCGTCCGGCATGAGCTGGTGCTGAAGATCATACAGGCTTATGAACGTTATCAGAAGCATTAACGAACACGAAGCCTGACGATGGTGTTATCTGAATCTGGAGGTCTGCGTCATGAAAAAGGCCCCGAATAACAACCCTAAAAGCGCTGAGAAACACGAACGGTACCGCTGCGCGGCGGTCATCGTTTGTTTTTCATTTCTGATGCTCCTGGTTTTCATTGTGAGTATCATCCCGACGCGCTATGATATCCGCCTCGGTCAGGTCCCCAATGTGACGATCGTGGCGACCAAGGACGTTGTGGACGAGATTCAGACGGAAACCCTGCGTCAGATCGCCGCTGCGAGCGTTCACCCTACCTATCAGTATCAGGAGGGCGTGACCGAAGGCGTGCTGGCGCACCTGAACGCGCTGTTTTCCCAGCTTCGCCTGGTACGGCAGTATGGAGAAACGCTGGCCAAGACGCCTGATGAAGGGTATACCAGCGAAGAGCTTGAATACGCCGCCAACATGCTGACTGGGCTCACATTGCGCAATTACCAGCTTGAAACGCTCCTGAACGCCAACGCGGAAGATTTTGAAAACATGTATTCGTCCATCTGCACCGCCGTGAGGAGCACGATGGACAATCATGTCACCGAAGGTCAGGAGAGCGAAGCTATTCACAACATCAGTATGGTCGTCGGCTATACCACCGATGCCGATCTGCTGCAGAATGTAGCGATCCCCGTTCTCCAGGCCTGCATTCAGCCCAATATGATCGTCGATCAGGAGGCGACGGAAAAAGCCAGACAGGAAGCCGCCGCCACAGTGGACGACATCGTTTACAAGCAGGGCCAGAACATCGTGGTCAAGGGTGAAGGCAGGGTCACGGCCAACCAGATCCGTATGCTGAGCCGGCTGGGGCTGCTCAACACCAGCCAGATCGACCTCACGTTTTACCTGGGCGCAGCGCTGATCGTGCTGGTCGCCACCGCGCTGTATTTCTGGACGCTTCGCACACTGAACCGCAGGATCATCGTCACCTTCAAATACCTGCTGGTCGTCGTGAGCGTGCTCCTGCTGACCATGCTGCTGTGCATCGGCGCGAAACGCGTGCTCTCATACGCTATGCCTGTCATTCTGGCTGCGCTGCTCCTGAGCGCGCTGGTAGGCGTCAGGGCGGGCCTGATCAGCAATATTTATATGGCCATTCTGGTGACGGCGCTTTCCGCCGGCGGCAACGACTCGTACCTGACGGAAATGATTCGTATCTTTACCTCGACCGCGCTGTGCGGCACGCTGAGTGTCCTGATCGTCAAGCACAGCACCAGCCGCGTACGCGTGCTTTTCTCAGCGATCGCCGCCTCGGTCACCACGCTGGCCATCAGCTACGCTATCGGCCTGCTGACGGATACCTCCGCCTCCGGTGTGCTCTCCAACGCGTTCCTGAGCATGACCGGCCCCATTTTTGCCGGCATCCTCGCCCTGGCCATTCAGCCGCTGTTTGAACTGATCTTCAATCTTCCGACGCCGATGCGCCTGCTGGAGCTGAGCAATCCTAACCAGCCCCTTTTGAAAAGGCTGATGGTTGAGGCTCCGGGAACATACCATCACAGCATTCTGGTCGCCAATCTGGCCGAGGCGTCCGCCGAAGCGATCGGCGCCAATCCATTGCTCACCCGCGTCGCTGCCTATTACCATGACATCGGCAAGCTGAAGCGGCCGGCTTATTTCAGTGAAAACCAGGTAAATGGAGAAAACATCCACGATCATACCGATCCGCTCGTTTCGGCTCAGATATTAACCTCGCACCCCCGCGACGGCGCCGCGCTCGCGAGACAGTACAGAATTCCCGTGGAAATTCAGCAGATCATAGCTGAGCATCACGGCAATTCCCCTGTCATGTATTTTTACCACAAGGCCGTACAGCAGGCCAACGGCGCGCCGGTCGATATCGACAAATTCCGCTACGATGGGAACCGGCCTTCGACCAAGGAGAGCGCCATCCTGATGATTTGTGACACCGTCGAGGCGGCGGTCCGCAGTCAGAAGGATAAAATGACGCAGGATGAGCTGGAGGAGTATATCCTGAAACTGACGCGCGGCAAGCTGACCGACGGCCAGCTGAGCAATTCTCCGCTGACGCTGCGGGATATCGACGCGATATGCACGACCTGCGCGATCGTTCTGAAGGGCGTCAACCATGAGCGCGTCGCGTATCCGACCGACAAAAAGGGCGGCAAACTCCCGAAATGGAGCAACTCAGCCGTGAATCCGGATAGCGGCGGAAGCCCTTCTGCCAAAAAGCCGGGCCGTGTGGCCAAAAAGCCCACCGTGTCCATGTCGACGGGCGAGAACTACATCATTCATCCCGAACCGGCGGATATTCCCGTGCCAATCACTGTTTCCCCCTCCCCGGCTGACGATGTGCCCATTGCCGCCAGTGTGGAATCCGAAGCGCCGACCCCGTATATCGTCATGAATGACTCAGAACCTGAAATGCCGGATCCCTCTCCCGAAGACGCCGCGCAGGAGGTGTAACGCCATGAAGCTGGAGATCGAATACCGGGAAGGGCTGCAGCTGCCGGATGGCTGGCTTGCGCTGATGCGCGCCGCCGCAGATGCCGCGGAACGCGTAGAACAATTGCCCCAGCCTGCCGCAGTCCACGTGCTGGTAACGGATGACGCGGAAATCTGGTCCATCAACCGATCCATGAGGCAGGTCGACCGCGCCACCGACGTACTGAGCTTTCCTACGGTTTCCTATCCGCAGGGAACGCATGCGGGGTGCGTGCCGGTCCTGCTGAGCCGGGAATATGATCCTGATATCAATGCGGTCTACCTTGGAGATATCGTCATTTCACTCGATCACGTGCGTCAGCAGGCTGCGGAATACGGTCACCGTCCGGAGCGCGAGCTGTGCTATCTGCTGACCCACGGCCTGTTTCACCTATTTGGCTACGATCATATCACCGACGCGGACCGCGCCATCATGCGTAAAATGGAGGAACAATCCTTGACGGACATTCAAATGGAGCGCTTTGACCGTTCAGAGTTGATTCAGCGGGCGAAAGACGCGATGACATATTCCTATTCGCCTTACTCTCATTACAGGGTGGGCGCCTGTTTACTGGCCAAAAGCGGCAAAATGTATACGGGCTGCAATATTGAAAACGCTTCGTACGGAGCGACCAACTGCGCGGAACGTACCGCGCTGTTCAAGGCTGTCAGCGAAGGCGAACGTGAATTTGTCGCCATTGCTGTCGCGACTGAAAAATACCTGGGGTGGCCCTGCGGCATCTGCAGACAGGCGCTGTATGAATTTGCGCCGGACCTGCTGGTGATCGTCGCCTGTGGAGACCAGGAAGACAGCGCGTGTCTGCGCGATCTGCTGCCCCATGGCTTCGGCGCTGCGGCGGATATTCTGGGAAGGGAGTAATGCCATGCCGTTTCATTCCGGATTCACCGCGATCATCGGACGTCCCAACGTTGGGAAGTCCACCCTGCTGAATCTGCTGACCGGGCAGAAGGTCTCCATCGTGAGTCCAAAGCCGCAGACCACGCGCAGCCGGGTCATCGGCGTGATGAACCGTCCCGGCGCGCAGATCGTTTTCGTCGATACGCCGGGCATCCATCAGCCCCGTACACGACTGGGCGAGCTGATGGCCGAATCCATCGACAACGCGCTCAAGGATATTGACGCGCTGCTGTTCGTGGCAGACGCGTCACATCTGACGGATAAGGATGTATCGCTCGCGGAATCCTATGCGCAGGCCAGGTTCCCGAAGTTTCTGCTGCTGAATAAAATTGATCAGGTCACACCTGAAACGCTGCTGCAGGCCATTGACAGGTGCAAGCGCTTTCCGTATGACGACGTGTTTCCGGTCAGCGCAAAAACCGGCGAAGGCATTGATGCGCTTGAATACAAGCTGCTGAGCGTGATGCCCGAGGGCCCCATGTATTACCCCGAGGACATGCCGACCGATCAGCCGGAGCAGCTGCTCTGCGCGGAGCTGATCCGCGAAAAAGCGCTCCGTCATCTGCGCGACGAGGTACCGCATGGCATCGGCGTAGAGATCCTTCGGTATGAAAAGCAAGGCGGCCTGCGCGTCATCGACGCGACCATGTACTGTGAAAAGGCTTCGCACAAAAGCATCATTATCGGCAAAGGCGGCCAGACGATCCGTGAGATTGGGAGCGAAGCGCGTCAGGATATGGAAAAGCTGACCGGAGAGCATATCCATCTGCAGCTCTTTGTCAAGGTACGTCCTGGCTGGCGGGATAACGCCGACGACCTGAAAACACTGGGCTACCTGGTGAAGGACTGAGGAATACGGCGATGAGCGCGACCGGTAAAACCATTCAATTGAATTATCAGGGAAGGCAGCTGACGCTGTGCAATCAGCGCAGCCGGGACTGGACCTGTCCTTATGGATATCAGGACCGGGACAGCACATTGAGCCATGCCGGCTGCGGCATATTCTCCGTCGTGCATGTTTCCGAGTGGCTGACGGACGTATTTCATGACCCGGACGAGCTGGCCCGCTTTTCGCTGCTGCATGGCGGCCGCGATGATGACGGCACGAACCGCCCTGAACTGCTGAAGGCCATGATGGAGACCGGGCTCAACAGGGAATTCGGATTCACCTACCGGATGGACGGAAACAGGAATGAGCTTTCCGTGCTTTATCAGCATCTCCTGCAAGGCAACGCCGCAATGTGCAACCTGAGGGTCGGGCATATCGTGGCGCTCTGGGCGGCAAGGGATAAAGACGGCACTCTCCAGGTCCTGGCGGCTGACCCTTATAGCGAAAGCGCGGACAGCCGCGTGATGGATCACGTGTGTGAAGTCGTCCCTGAATCCGAGATCGTCACCGACATATTGGGCAGGAACGGCCTCAAGGTCGGCGAGCTGACTTCCTATGCGCTGTTTTGGGCTGAACTGAGCATCGTCCGCGACTTCAACCTGCTGTACCGGCTATGAAACGCGCTGTTCAGTTGGCTGTCACCTGTCTGCTCCTGATTGCGCTGGCCGTACCTTACGCCGTCGCGGAACCGAAAGCAGAGGATGACCTGATCCGCGTTCTGCTGACACGCTTCGGCAGTGTCAGCGAGCTTTCCATCGGTATTTATGGCGCGTATTCCTGTGAGGGCATCTATTTTCAGCGCGGCGTCACGCTCACGATCAAAACGGCTGCTTCCAACGACCAGGTCCTGCTGTGTTACGAAGGCATGACGCTCCCGATACAGGGCCCGCTGATCCTGCGGCGTCACAGGACAGAGGGCGAAAACGGGCTGCGTATGCAGGGACAGCTGAATCTGTATACGGGCGACCTGACCGTTACCAATGCCAACGGCGCCCTGCAGCTGGTGCTGAGCATTCCCATCGAAGAGTACCTCCTGGGCGTTCTCCCCTGGGAGATGAGCTCAGGCTTTCCCCTGGAAGCGCTGAAAGCGCAGGCTGTCGCAGCCAGGACCTATGCGCTGACCCGCCGCAACGCCGACCGACCATATGATGTGACCGACAACACCAATGACCAGGTCTATGCCGGTACGCTGGAGCTTGCCAACGTCATCCGTCAGGCGGTCAGCGCGACCGCGGGGCTTTGCGTATACTATCAGGGCCAGCCGGTGACCTGCTACTATACCGCCAGCAACGGTGGACAGACCGACACCATCGAGCATGTATGGGGAAAGTCCGATCTCCCGACCGGGTATATCCGCTCGAAGGCCGACCCTTATGACCTCGAAAACGACGAAAGCGTCGTCCGTCAGGCTCAGATTCCCAAGCGAATCACCGAAGAAGAGCTGCCCGCGCTGCAGGCTCTGCTGAAGCGACAGATGTCGCGCTCACTCGCTCTGCTGGGATATTCCGACGACCCGAAGTCCATCCGCATCCGGGAGATTCTGAGCATCGTCCCGACGGACGCGGACAATCCGCAGCCAGACACGCTGCGATTCACCCTTCTGATCGACGCGCTGAAGCTGACGACCCAGGAGGAAGAAGAAGTTTCCTTCCTCACCAACGAGGCCATCGCCTCTCCTGCGCCGACCACCGGTACACCGGTTTTATCGTCCCTGCAGAATCCCATCATGGTGACGGTGGCCATCTTCCCGCAGCTTGAAAGCGCGCTTCAGCTCTCCATCAATACCCGCGCCAACGAGCTTTGGAAGATACGTGAAACAGACGAGGTCTTTATCATCGAAGCCCGGCGCTTCGGTCACGGCGTCGGCCTGAGCCAGCGCGGCGCGCAGCGCATGGCTGCCAGATACGGTTGGGACTACCAGCGCATTCTGCACTTTTATTATGATGACATCGTCATTCGCAAAGCGCCGCTCCGCGCGGTGACCCCCGCGCCGGCGTTCAGCGCAGCATTTGCAATCACGCCGGGTCCTGTCCCCACCGCCACTCCGCGCCCTACGCTGATGCCGGTCACGCCGGATGAATCGAAGGACGAACGCATCGTGATCGTAGACGGCATTTCTGAAGATTCCAGCCTGAACCTGAGGGCGATGCCGGATACCGCGTCCGATATTCTGATGCGTCTGTATTACGGACAAAGACTGATTGTAGTGGATGCGGCGCCGGCTGAAGGCTGGCTGCAGGTCCGCACCGATGTGGTCACCGGCTTCGTGATGGATAAATTCGTTTCCCCCACAGAATAGAAGGTGAATGGTAACCGATGGATCAAGCATTAAAACATGTCATTCTGTACACAGACGGCGCGTGTTCCGGCAACCCCGGTCCCGGTGGCTGGGCCGCTATCCTCAGCTATGGCGAGCATCAAAAAGAGCTTTCCGGCTCCATGGGCTCGACCACCAATAATCGGATGGAGCTGTTCGCGGTCATCAGCGGCCTCGGCGCGCTCAAAACACGCTGCCGGGTTTCAGTCTACTCCGATTCCACCTATGTGGTCAACGCCATCAATCAGCACTGGATCGATCAGTGGATCAAAAAAGGCTGGAAGCTCTCTGACGGTGAAACCGTCGCGAATCAGGACCTGTGGAAGCTGCTGCTGCTGGTGCTGAAAAAGCACGATGTGACCTTCTATAAGGTGAAAGGCCACGCGGATAATCCGCTGAATAACCGCTGTGACGAGCTTGCGCGCGGCGCCATACAGGATTACAGGAAGCGTAACGCCGATCTCTTCGACGGGGAAGAAGCCTGATGAACCTCGTATTCAGATCGCTGGGCTTTGCGGGCGGCCTGTTTTTCCTGCACTGGTCCGTTGTTCGCCTCAACTGCCTGTTTTACAGCGCATTTGAATATGCCCAGGCCGCGTTGATACTTCGCAGCCTGTCTCCGTTGATGCGGCTGCTGGGTGGCCATCACTGGCTGTATCGCGGCTTTTTTGATTGCTGGCACGTTCGTCTGCGCATCCTCGCCGGGCTTTCGGCGGGGCTGCTTGTTCTCCAATACTGGCTGCCTTCGCCGGCCGTCTGGTTGATGGACGCCCTTCTGCTGCTGCTTGGCGCTGTCTGGATGGTCATGCTTGCGCTGGAAAAAAGAGAGGGAACAGACCGTCAAAGACATGTTCCCTTCAATGCGTTCGCGCCGCTTCGTCCTGAGGACAGAAAACACTTGAACAGGCAAAGAAACGCTGTCACGCTGACCTTCATTGGCCAGCGCCTGCCCATGCCATCCCGGATTCCAGAGGACGACCGTCTCAGGCAGACAGTCACCGAACGTTATTCCCGATATTAATGCTGAGGCTCTTGCGTCAGCTGCTCCCAAAGCAATTGGTCCGCCGGACATAGCGCATAGCCAGCGACTTCGGACGGTCGGAGCCATCTGAGCTCCGCGTGTTCCTTCGCCTTCAGCGCACCGGATTGGATCCTGGCGCGGTACAGTGTCAGCCGGATACTGATATCCGGGTAGCTGAACGTGACCTCGCTCACCGATTCAGCGACGTCCAGCAGCACGTCCAGCTCTTCGCTGCACTCGCGGCGCAGCGCCTCCGCGCCGGTTTCCCCCGCTTCCACCTTCCCGCCGGGGAATTCCCAGCGCAAGGGTCGCTTCATGACAGCGGACCGCTGACACAGCAGTAAGCGGCCGTCCTCCCTGACGATCATTGCCGCCACCACTGGCACCTGTTTTTGTGCTTCCATCGCTTTACTCCACGGCAATGACGGCGCTGGTCTGTCCTGCCAGGGTCAGCGCGGTTCCGTTCAGCTCGGCTGATCCCATGCCGATCCATTCACACAGCCGATAGCTGTTCCAGCCTGTCAGTTTGATCGTCTCGGCCGCCGTCGTCGTATTGTGCATCACGAGTACAGTGCTTCCGTTCAGCGTACACGCATATCCCCCTGCTTTCGTGCCGGTGAAGCTGAGCGCTTTCAGCTCGCCGCGCGCAATTTCAGGATGCGCCTTTCTGATCATCAGCAGGCGCTTATAGTACGTGTATGGGCTGTCGCTGCGCGGCCTCTGGCGCTGCACGCTGTAGTCAGTCTGGTTATTGTAGCTGGCGCCGGGCGGATCCTGTACCGTGTCGCCGTCTCCCCAGACCATGGCCAGGCGCCGGTTGGCATCCGTCACCGCGGCGCCGCGCGAACCGCGCAGTCCAATCTCTTCGCCATAGTAGATAAACGGCGATCCCGGCGTCAGGAGATAGAGATTGGCGGCCATCTGCATCTGGCCGCTGGCCACAGTCAGATAGCCTGCCGCGCGATCAGTGTCATGATTGGCAATGAAGGGAATGTTCATGGCCTCCGGATTGATTTCGGACAGCGCTTTCATCCGTTTTTCAAGGTATGCGGCATAACGGTTCACATCCCCCGCGTGCGCCGTTTCCGAGATCAGACCGCTCGGCTGACTGGTCGTGAAATTAAAACAGTTGAATACCGGCAGATAGAGGTCCGTGATGCCTTCGCCGTCCCAGACCTCTGCGACCGTATACAGCGCCGGATACTCCTGCTTTAACTGCTGAATATACTGTGACCAGAACGCGATATTCGCTTCATGATCGTTCAGATACACATACTTCGCCGCGTCAAAGCGGAAGCCGTCCACGCCCAAAGACAGCCAGAACCGCGCGACATCCAGCACCGCTTCCGTCACACGGGGGTTGTCAAAATTCAGCTCCGGCATATCATCTGAAAAATTCGCCTCATACAGCAGGTCCAGCTGTCCCGCCCTCGCAAAATGCCGGCCGGATGGCAGAACATCCCCCGGTGCGCGCCACTCATAAAAATTGTACCAGATGTTGTCCGGGCTGTGCATCAGGTGTGCGTTCAGGAAGTTTTTGAACCAGCGGTTGTTTTTCCCTGTATGGTTGATCGGCAGATCCAGGATCAATTTGACATTCCGCTCATGGCACAAAGCGGCGAGCTCGCGCAGGTCCTCGTTCGTGCCAAAGGAAGGATCGACCCGGTAATAATCCGTGACATCATATTTATGATAGCTCGGAGATTCAAAGACAGGCGTCAGCCAGATCCCTTCCACGCCAAGGCTTAATCCGGACGCCGGATCCCCGTCGTTCAGGTAATCCATGCGATTGATAATGCCCCGCAGATCACCGGTTCCGTCACCATCTGAATCCGAGAACGAGCCGACGAAGATTTCATAGAATACGCGATGGTCCTCCGACTCGTCGATGTCCTGCGTCAGCGCGACGTCGTTGACCGTTGCTTCTCCGCCTGGGCTCAGGGGATATTTAAACAGCAGCGCAAGCTCGTCCTCTTCGCCCAGAGCGGGCACTGCGGCCAGCGCCAGTACAGCGCATACAATCAATGCGCGCCATTTCATGTTACCCACCATCCCTCATTCAATCTACCGTCAGGCTGGCATATTCCGCGCCAATGACCTCGCAGAGCGCGTCAGCGGACAGAAGCACCTGCGCGCCGCGTTTTCCCGCGCTGACCGAAATCACGTCAAACAGCTGCGCTGTTTCGTCGATATAAGTCGGAAAAAGCTTTTTCATCCCGATAGGCGAGCATCCGCCGCGCACATAGCCCGTCAGCGGCAGCAGGTCCTTGAGCGGCAGCATTTCCACCCGCTTTTGTCCGGAGGCCTTCGCCGCCTTCTTCAGGTCCAGCTCCTGGCTGACCGGTATACAGAACACCAGATGCGCGCCCTTGTCTCCGACGCAAACCAGCGTCTTGAAAACACTGTCAGGATCCAATCCGATCTTCCGCGCGATCAGCGTACCGTCGTACTGTCCCTCCTCCACCTCATAGGTTTTGGACAGGTACGGTATTTCCCGGGACTCCAGCACGCGCATGACATTTGTCTTATGTGTATCCAACGCCGTTAATCCTCAACAGGATCGCGGAAGGCTGTACGCCTTCCGTGATCGATATGTTCATGGATGATAAATCAGGTTTTTGCCTGTCTCCGGGTTAAAGAAATGCATCACCTTGCCGGTGAACGTGATATACAGTTCACTGCCATAGGTCAGCTGCGCGCGCCGAGTCTCACTCAGTTCGATGGTGGGCACACGAACGATCAGGCGGGTTTCGTCCGCAGTCACCAGATGCAGGTGCAGCTCGCTGCCCATCATTTCATTGACTTCCAGCTTACAGGGAATGGTGGCCTCAGAGGGCTGATCGCACAGCAGCATATGTTCGGGCCGGACGCCCAGCGTGACGTCACCGGGCTTCACCCGGGCTTGCTTCAATTCTTGCCCTTTTTCCCCGTCCACCTCGATCTTTGCGCCAAATGGTGAGACATAGTAATGACCGTCGATCAGGTGAAGTTCGGTCTTGATCATATTCATTTTCGGCGCGCCAATGAATTCCGCCACAAACGTATTGTGCGGCTTTTCGAACACTTCCATCGGCGTCCCCACCTGCTCAATAATGCCGTCACGCATGATAACGATGCGGTCGCCGAGCGTCATTGCCTCCGTCTGGTCGTGCGTCACGTAGATGAACGTCGTATCCAGCTTTTGCCGCAGAAGGATGATTTCCGCGCGCATCTGGTTTCTCAGCTTCGCATCCAGATTGGACAGCGGCTCGTCCATCAGAAACACCTTGGAATTGCGCACCATCGCGCGCCCGATGGCCACGCGCTGGCGCTGTCCGCCGGAGAGCGCGCGGGGCTTGCGGGTCAGGTATTCTGTGATGCCGAGGATTTCCGCCGCATTGGTCACCTTCTCATAGATCGTGTCCTCCGGCATTTTCTGCAGCCGGAGAGAAAACGCGATATTGTCATACACCGTCATATGCGGGTACAGGGCATAATTCTGAAAGACCATGGCGATGTCGCGGTCCTTCGGCTGAAGATCGTTGACGACCACGCCGTCGATTTCAATGGTGCCCTCCGTAATATCCTCCAGGCCCGCAATCATGCGGAGGGTCGTGGACTTGCCGCAGCCTGAGGGGCCGACGAAAACCACAAATTCCTTATCCTTGATTTCCAGATTAAAGTCATGAACGGATGTGACGTGATTGTCATATACTTTTTTGACATCGGTCAGTTTTACGCTTGCCATACCGGTTCCCTCCTCGCTTATCCTTTCACAGCGCCGCCTGTGACGCCCTCGACATAGTATTTTTGCAGACACATGAACAACACCGTCACAGGAATCGCTACCAGCACGCCGCCCGCGCAGAACATGGTATACGACTTCGCGATCTGGTCCTTATTCAGCCAGTTGTACAGGCCGACCGCGACGTTCATGCCGGAGGAAGTGCCGAATGAAATATACCTTGCGAAGACAAAATCGCCCCACGGTCCCATAAATGCGGTCAGTACAGTATAAATGACGATCGGCTTGGATAACGGAAGTATGATTTTTTTCAGTACCTGGAATCTGGTCGCTCCGTCTACGCGCGCGGCTTCATCCAGCGACTTGGGGATGGTGTCAAAAAAGCCTTTGGACACGTAATAGCCCATACCGGAGGATGCGACATACACCAGGATCAGACCCGGTACGGAATTCGCCTGTGTCAGCCCAAGGTCGCTGAGTACGCGGTACAGGATGATCATGCTCAGCATGCCAGGGAACATGGACAAAATCAGCATGAACCGCATCAGCCCTTTCCGCATTTTGAAGCGGAACCTGGACAGCGTATAGCTCATGCACAGAACGATGATCGTCTGGAACACCGCAGTAAACAGCGCTGAGATAAACGTATTGACATACCAGCGGGGAAAGTCCGTCTGGAAAAGATTCCGATAGTTGTCCAGCCCCCACTGTTTGGGAATGACATAGCCCTCCTGCCAGGTGCTTTCCACACGGAATGACTGCAGAACGATACAGACGAACGGAATCAGCCAGACGACGCTGATGATGATCAGTAAGCAATAGATGCCTGTATTGGCGGCAGTCCTGGAGGCCTTCAGGCCCATGTGCCGTTTGACCGGAGCGCCGGAAGACGCGTCCAATAATCGTTTTTCACTCATCACTGGAAGTCCTCCTCATTCTTGATGGACGGCAGCACGTTGTATACGATCAAAGAAATCAGCGCGACCACGACAAATACCAGGATGCCGACAACGCTGGCCAGATAATACTGTGAATCCGGACCGGTGGTGATTTTGAACAGCCAGGTGATCAGCAGGTCGGTATATCCGACGGTGCCTGCCGCGCCGGACGCCGCGGGATTGGTCGGCGCGCCGCCCGTCAGCAGGTAGATGACGTTGAAATTGTTCATGTTGCCTGTGAAGCTTGTCAGCAGGTACGGGCCGGTCACAAACAGCATATACGGCAGCGTGATTTTACTGTACTGCTGCCAGGCGTTCGCGCCGTCGATCCTTGCCGATTCATACAGGTCTGCGGGAATATTCATCAGGATACCTGTCGTGATCAGCATCAGGTATGGGATGCCGATCCAAATGTTGATGATGATGACCGTAATTCTGGCCCAGGTCGGATCCTCCCAGAACGGAAGCGCCTGCTGGATCCATCCCATGCTCATCAGGAAGCCGTTCAGAATACCGTTCTTGGCGAACATTTTGGATACATACAGCAGCGATATAAACTGCGGGATCGCGATGGTCAGAACGAGGACCGTACGCCAGACCTTTTTGAATTTGATGCCCTTTTTATTGATCGCCATGGCTACGAACATGCCCAGGAAATAATTGGTGAACGTGGCAAAAAAAGCCCAGATCAGCGTCCACGTCAGCACCTCGCCGAACGTCGCCGCGTAGGACTGCGACCCGGAGCCTTTGCTGACGGACCAGTTCAGCATAGTGTTGAAGTTATCCAGGCCGACCCATGTGAAAAGGTTGTTGGAATATCCGTTATGCGTACCGTCATAATTGGTAAACGCGACCAGAATCATAAACACGATGGGCAGCACCGTGAACAGCAGGATGCCCGTCATCGGCAGGGCCAGCAGGGTTTTATGGAACTGATCGTCGACCAGGCTGCGAAGATCTTCCTTCCCGCTGCGCAGCGGCTTGCCGGAGGCAAGAATCTTTTCTGCCAGCTTGTTCTGCTTGACATTCTGGCGCCAGGTATAAATGAAAGCGATAATGAAGAAGATCGTCAGTACACCATACAGCAGGATCTTAAATGAATTATCATTGTAGGTCGTTGTATAGGTATCGAGGATTTCGTCATATACCTCCGTCGGCCCCACCTTGCCCAACGAGGGCAGCATGCTGAGCCAGTAACCGCCGGTCAGCACCATATAACCGATAAAAACAACCTCAAAGATGAAAAAGAGAATGCCGCGCAGCACCTGCCCGCGGGCAATGTTTCCAAAGCCCATGACGACGAAGGAAAGCCTGGTTTTCCAATCACCATGGACAAATGTGCCAACGATATCCGCCAGTTCACGTCCCAACAGCTGGAAAAAAGTGCTGACCGCGCGCCAGATCCCCACGAAAAAGCGCCCCAGCGCTTTGGGAATCCCGACAAAGAACCGGGCAATGCGGTAGCCGATCTTCTGCCAGTGATTGAGCTTCAGGTATTCCAGATCGCTGTTTGTACTCATGCGCCTGACTCACTCCTTTACAAAGGCGGCTGGAACCAACCCACATTGGCTCCAGCCGCCCGTCATGCCGTTCGCTGGATCATGATTCCCCGCCTTTCAACAAAGAAGGTCGGGAATAATGATGATTACTGAGCGATCAGGGTGATTTCGCCGGTCGCTTCGTCGAACTGGATGGCGTACAGGCCGGCTTCTTCCACTTTGAAGTTATCGGCCGGGAAAGCGTTGTCCCAGCTCTTGCCCTGGCGGACCTTGAACTCGGTGCCGGCGGGAATTTCATAAGCGTTGTCAGTGCGCCACAGGCCGTCGTCGCCCTTGGTCAGTTCCAGGTCGTCCGCCCAGTTGCTGCGCGTTTCATTGTTGTAATCAGTGAAGAAGAAGCCGTCCGTCGCATTGTACATACCGATGATGGACCAGCCGTTCTTCTCAGCCTCGCTCATCGTGAAGAGGCTGGCGATCTTGTCATAGTAATTGTCCAGCGCCTGCTGAAGGCCGGCGTCATCCGTCGCAGCCTTGACGTCATCCGCGATCACCTTGGCAATGTCCCACCAGGAGCCATGGATCTGGCCCTGAGGCACAGAGTACGGAGACTGCAGGAGCAGCGCCGCCAGACCGGGGTTGGACTGGACAGCCTCGGACTGCTGATCAGCCAGGTTGGACGGACCCCAGGCGCGCGCTTCGAAGCGCTGCATCTGGCATTCTTCACCGGTCAGGTAACGTGCCAGGCGATGCAGGGCAGCCGCCTTGACCGGATCCTCCTGAGGCTTCACGCCCATCAGCTTGCAGCCGTTATAGGAGCCCAGGTGATAACTCACACCGTCGACCTCGAAGCTCGGCAGGTCGGTCACGCCCATGTTGTCACCCAGCATCTTGGCGATGTCGGAATACGCCCAGGTGCCGGTCACAACGATCGCCGCGTTGGAGGCAAAGGAATCTGCGGAGGAAGAGTTCAGGTGAAACGGGGAATCCACCAGCTTCTTCATGCCCTTGACAGCAATCAGGCCCTCAGGGCTGTTGAAGGTGTCATGGATGGAGATATACGCGCCGGAGCTGTCGGTTTCCCACTCGGATACGCAGCCGGTCGCGAAGAAGAACGCAGCGGAATACCACGCGGAGCTGTTCATTTCAAAGGCGAAATACTTCTGCGCGGCTTCGCAGTCGGCAATCAGCTGTTCCAGGCTGTCCACATCCGCGTCGGGGATGACGGACTTATCGTAGTACATAAAGTAGCCGTTATCCGCCGTCATCGGATAAGCGTACAGCTCATCACCGGCTTTGGCCGCCGCCACGACGCTGGGGTCATTCGCATTGATGACTTCCTCAGCGGCCGCTTTGCCCAGCTTGGCCAGCGCGCCGGCCTGCACAAGGCGCGCAAACTGGTCCTGCGCGAAGCAGTAGATATCGCCGCCGGCAGTCACGTCAGTGATCATATTCGTCGCGGCATCCGCTTCAGAGACCGGCTCGATCGTCGCGTTGATGACGATCCCGGCGTCGTTGGAGGCGTTGAAGGCATCGACCTGCTGCTTGGTCAGGTCAACGATTTCGTTGGCCACCCACAGCGTCACGTCATACGTTCCGGCGAGGCTGGAGGCGCCTGCCGTCACGCACAGCGACATTACCATCATCGCTGCCAGGAGAACACTCAGGAATTTCTTCATACTTGAATACTCCCTTTCATTTTCATTTATTCTCAGGCTGAATCAGCCGGGGAATCAAAATAATGATTAGTTGCTCATTTCAACAACCATATTTTACAGGAATTCCCGTCATTTGTCAATGGAATTATTTTACATATTTTTTATGACGCGCCAAAAAAACTATGGCGCTCGAACTGAAGGTGTGTTATAATACGATGTACGCCGTCGGAAAACCACTTGTTCCATTGTCGGCGACAGAAGGGACCTGAGCAAAATGCAATCGAGGGCACAAAGGATCATTGAACAGGCGAACCTGGGGAATCATGAAGCGATTTACCTGACCAAGCCATCCAATATCTTTTACGTATCCGGTTATACCGGCGAAGGCGCCGCTGTGATTGGGCATGATTTTTGCGCGATCGTGACTGATTTCAGATATACCGAGCAGGTCACCCGGCAGGCACCGGGCTTTGAAGTGCTCACCATCAAAACCGGTCAGCATCATGCCGCGCTGGCCCATGAGTATCTGTCCGGTCACCACATCACTGACCTCCGTTATGAAGCGGACCAGGTCACCGTGGCTGCCTTTGAAGAGATGCAGACCGATATGCCGGGCATTTCGCTTCACAAGCTGAATGGCGAGCCGGAAGCGGTCCGCAGGATCAAGGAGCCTTCAGAGATCGCGCTGATCCGCGAAGCCTGTGATATTTCCTGCAGGGCGCTGGACGTGGTGCTGAAGGACGTCCGGGAAGGCATGGCCGAAACCGACCTGCGCATCGCGCTGGAGTTTGAAATGCTGAAGCTCGGCGCGGACGGGCTGGCCTTCAACACGATCATCGCTTCAGGGATTAACGGCTCGCTGCCGCACGCGATCCCGGGAGAGCGCAAGCTGCGCAAAGGCGATATGATCACCATGGATTTCGGCGCCAAAAAAGGCGGATACTGCGCTGATATGACGCGCACGATCGCATTGGGCGAGCCCGGTGAGGAGCTCCGCAGGATCTATGGCATCGTGCTGGACGCGCAGCAGCGCGCGCAGGACGCGATGCACGCCGGTCTGGTCGCCAGCGACGTGGACGCCATTGCCCGTGACCTGATCCGGGACGCCGGCTACGGGGACTGCTTCGGGCATGGACTCGGTCACAGCGTCGGCATTGATATCCACGAATCTCCCCGCCTTTCCCCCACCTGTCATGACATCCTGACAGAGAACACGACTATGACCGTTGAACCCGGCATCTATGTCCCCGGCCTGGGCGGCGTCCGGATTGAGAATACCTGCGTGATTGGCGCGCAGCAGTCTGAAAGCCTGGTTTATTATACGAAGGATCTGCTGATCCTCTGATCGGCTGCCTTATATACATCAACAACAACTGAAACGGAGGAATCCAGCATGATTACCGCAGGAGATTTCAAAAAAGGCATTACCATTGAGTGGGACGGCGGCGTTTGGAACATCGTCGACTTCCAGCACGTGAAGCCCGGCAAGGGCGCGGCGTTTGTCCGCACCAAGATCAAGAACGTGATGACCGGCG
>CAMNEH010000010.1 GCA_946536315.1 uncultured Clostridia bacterium | reverse complement strand
ATATCCTGCTGAACGGCGAGATCTGCGACGCCTTCACCATGATCGTGCACAAGGAGCGCGCCTATCCGCGCGGCCGCGGCATCTGTGAGAAGCTCAAGGAAGTCATCCCGCGCCAGCAGTTCGAAATCCCTATCCAGGCGGCGATCGGCGGCAAAATCATCGCGCGCGAGACGGTCAAGGCGGTCCGGAAGGACGTGCTGGCCAAGTGCTACGGCGGCGATATCACGCGAAAAAAGAAGCTGCTTGAAAAACAGAAGGAAGGCAAAAAACGCATGCGCCAGTTCGGTACGGTCCAGCTGACCGGCGAAGCGTTTATGGCGGTGCTGAAGGTGGACAGCTGAAGCGTTTACCTTGGACCGCAGAGCGAATCGACCTGGCTGTCCAGCCAGGCGATTCGTTTTTCAAGGAAGGAGCGGAGATAGGCCAGCTCGCTGTCAAAGTTCAGCTCATACGAATAAGCCGCCTTCACATAGCTGGTAAAGGTGGGATATTTGGCGATCTCGCGCAGATCCGCGCCGGACTGATGAATGGCGGCGTAATAGTCCTCAAAGCGCGCCATGATTGTGTCGGCGCTCAGCGCCGTATCGCGGAGCGCGTCCCAGTCCGCGCGGAGGATGTCGAGAAAGCCGCCGGGGTTTTCGCGGATCAGCCGGGTGAAAAGACGGTTGGTGATCAGCTCGTCCACCCGGCTCTTTTTGGATGTATAATGCCGGCCGAGGGACGAATCCATGTCCCATGGCACCAGAATGAAGCGGTTGAAGCGCGTGTCCCGGTCATCCAGCCGGGCGAAGGTCATGTTTTTGCGCATGTTGTCAGTCAGATCGGTGGCGTTGGCAAACAGCCAGTAGCGGGCCAGGTTGTCCAGATCGGCGTAATCGGCGATGCGCGCGGCGAATTCCTCCGGCGTCCCCTCGACGACCAGGCGGACGTACTCGTAGAAGTCCGACCAGAGCGCGCCGGAGCGCGAGGCGGTATCCTTTGGGTAACGGATGTCCACGTTGTACCAGCGCAGCGGGTCGCTGCTGCCGGGCCGTGCGGTTCCGAGGCTGACGAAGCCCGCGGGGCTGGATTGGTCCTTGCCCGCCGCGCCTGTGCGCAGCAGCAGGCTGTTCCAGCGGCCGCCCGCTTTGGCCAGGCCGAGCTGAAGGCGGTCCTGCTTTTCACCGAGCGCGTACAGCCCGCGGTAAGCGTCGCCCACAAACAGCTCGACAAACGCGCCCCTGGTCGCGCCGGACAGGGTCTGGTCCCAGGGCAGGCGGTAGGTGGCGTGCCATACGTCCATCAGCACCCGGTTGCGCATGCGCGAGCGGTCGTTGTACGCGCTGTCCAGCAGCCAGTCGCTGTCGGCGCGCAGGCCGAGCAGGGGATGGTCCCACTTTTCTCCGTCCCGCATCAGCGTAAAATTGTAGGGATGCTTGGCGGCGTAGCGCGCGGAGGACCGGCCGCGGCGGGAAATGACGGCTTCATATACGGCAACGGGCTCGTCCTGACCGTGCGCCAGGTAGTCCGGGTCGGAGACGGTGATCCTGCACGCCGTATCCCGGTCGACGTAGAGCGTGCCGGAAACCTCGACCCGGATCACCGGCAGCGTGGTGAATATCAGGCGGATGACGCCCCGGGTGCGCGCGCTGGTGTACCGCAGTTCGGCGGTTTCGTTCAGCGGTATCGCGACCGGCCGTGTGCTGGAAAGCGGCTGCTGGTTCAGGCTGATGCCCGTCAGCGCGCTGATGCCGTCCAGGCGCAGAGAGAGCGTCGGCGTGTCCGGCGATGCGGGCACCGAAAACAGCCAGGTATTGACTTCGGCGGTCCGCTTATATATGAAGCCTCCGGCCCCGGACAGGAGCGGCGTCGCCGCGTCCCTGCTGTAGGCGGTCCCCTCCGCGCTGTACGGACGGTTGTCTGGCAGGTCCTCCGCCAGGCAGATCAGCGCCTGCCGGACAGCGGCATCTTCCGCCAGAACGGCGCCCTGAGGGGCGAAAATGCCGCACATTGCGGCCAGCAGGAGCAGCATACCGAAAGCGTGTCTGTACAGGGCGGACGCCTCCTTTCATTTTAGGACGATCGGACGACGAAGACCAAAGTGTTTCACCTTCCGTCAAACGAGCGCATTATACAGCGAATGCCCGGTAAAATCAAGCCGTCCTGCGGACGCTTGATAATTGAGGAAATATCCTGTATACTGATAATACATCCGCCCCCGGAACGGGCGCGGAGTCAGACGGGCCGCTGGCGCGGGCCAGGGGAGAGGGGAAGGCGTATGAAAAAACGGGATTTTCTGATTGTCGGCGCGGGGCTTTATGGGGCGGTGTTCGCCCGGGAGGCGGCCAGGCATGGCAAAACCTCGCTGGTCATCGACCGCCGTCCGCATATCGCGGGCAATGTATATACGGAGGAAATCGAAGGTATCCAGGTCCACCGCTATGGCGCGCATATTTTTCATACCAACGACCAGCGCGTGTGGGACTATGTGAACGGCTTCGCGAGGTTCAACCGGTTCACCAACAGCCCGGTCGCCAATTACCGGGGAGAGCTGTATTCCCTGCCCTTCAATATGTATACCTTCAATCGCATGTGGGGCGTGGTCACCCCGGCGGAGGCAGCTGCGAAAATTGCCCAGCAGCGTGCGGAGGCCGGGATCACCGAGCCGAAAAATCTGGAGGAACAGGCGATTTCACTGGTCGGCACCGACATCTACGAAAAGCTGATCAAGGGCTATACCGAAAAGCAGTGGGGCCGCCCCTGCCGTGAGCTGCCGGCCTTCATCATCCGCCGGCTGCCGGTGCGACTGACGTTTGACAACAATTATTTCAACGCCCTGTACCAGGGCATCCCGGTGGGCGGGTATACGCGGATGGTGGCCAATATGCTGGATGATCCGCGCATCGAGGTCCGGCTGTCGACGGACTATCTGTCAGACCGCGGCGGGCTCAGCGCGGCGGCAGAACGCGTCGTGTACACCGGTCCGATCGACGCGTACTTTGATTACCGGCTCGGCTGTCTGCAGTACCGTGCCGTGCGGTTTGAAACGGAGGTCCTGGATATGCCGAATTTTCAGGGCAACGCCGCGGTGAATTACACCGACGCCGAGACCCCCTTTACCCGCATCATCGAGCATAAATGGTTTGAATTCGGGCGTGACGCACAGGGCAACGAACTGCCGAAAACTGTCATCAGCCGCGAGTATTCCTCGGAGTGGCGGCGCGGGGAGGACCCCTATTACCCGGTCAACGACGCCGCGAACAGCGAGCTGCTTCAGGCGTACCAGGCGCTCGCCGCGCAGGAGCGGGGCGTCATCTTTGGCGGCCGCCTGGGGGAATACAGGTATTACGACATGGACCAGGTGATTGCGCGGGCGCTGGAGAAGGCGGACGACGTGCTTTGAATTAGTATTTCCAATAGCGTTATTATTTGTTCTTATGTTTTTCATGTCTCGCATGGCGTAAAAACGCCAAAATTCCGTCAGTGTTTCTTGCACTATAATAAAATATTATAATCTTATATCAAATTATTGCTTGCATTTTTTCTGTCAGGAAATATAATGTCTGTAATTCATTGCCGTTCAGTCAGGGTCGATCATGGCGGAATGGGCGATGCGCCGGGACCGGCTGTACGAGGTCCGGCGGCATAGCAGCTGTCAGGGAGCTGAGAAGCGCCCTGTTCATGTATTTTCCTGACGGGGGTGAGTGGCCGGTGAATGACGAGCTGAGAGAAAAAACGCTGTTTGAATCCATGCCGATCCTCCGGGCGATCATGAAGCTGGTAGTCCCGACGGTCATCGGGCAGATCATCCTGGTCGTTTACAACATGGCGGATACGTATTTCATCGGCCAGACCAACGATAATTACAAAGTCGCCGCGGTCACGATCTGTATGCCCGCGTTTATGTTCCTGTCCGCGATTTCCAATCTGTTCGGCGTCGGCGGGTCGTCCGTCATTTCCCGCTCCCTGGGCCGCGGCAAGCTTCACAGGGCGAGGGCGGCGTCGGCGTTCGCGACGTGGGGCTGCCTGTGCGTGACGGCCGTATATGCCCTGCTGGCTTGGGCGCTGGCCGATCCTTTCCTCGACCTGCTGGGCGGGCGAGATCCCCAGGTGCACGCGTTCGCGAAAGAATATCTGATGGTCACGGTGACCCTGGGCGGCCTCGGCGCGGCGATGAGTACGCTGTTCTCACACCTCCTGAGGTCGGAGGGGCGCAGCCTGCAGGCTTCATTCGGCATCGCGATGGGCGGAATCCTGAACATGGCGCTGGACCCGATGTTTATGTTCCATTGGCTGCCCGCCGGACACGAGGTGCTCGGCGCGGCGCTGGCGACAGGCGTGTCCAACCTGGCGGCGCTGTTGTATTTCGCGCTGATCCTGTATCGCAACCGGCGCGACACGGTGCTCGGATTCCGCCCTTCCAGGGAGATGTTTGGCTACCGGATCCCGCAGCGTGTCTTTAGCGCCGGACTGCCGGCCTGCCTGATGACCCTGTGCGAAAATATCTCCTACGCAGTGCTGGATAACCTGATGAGCGCGTACGGTGTGGCGTATACGACCGGCATCGGTGTCGCCAAGAAGGTGAATATGCTGGCGCACTGCATGGTGCGCGGCATGTCGCAGGGGGTACTGCCGCTGATCGGCTACAATTATGCCTCCGGCAATCATCGGCGCATGCGCCAGGCCGTGCTGATCAGCATGTCCATCTCTGTCGGACTGGCCGGCCTGTGCATGCTGGCGGGGCTGGCCTTCAGCGAGCCGATGATCCGGATCTTCCTTCCCAATGGCGGCGATTCCGTGGTCCTGGGCGGTCAGTTTCTCCGCATCCTGTGCATCGGCGGGCCGTTTTCGGCGTGCGCGTACGCCTTCATCAGCTTTTTCCAGGCGGTGGGCGAGGGCATCAAGTCCCTGATCCTCGCGCTGATGCGCAAGGGCGTGCTCGATATCCCCATGATGTTTGCGCTCAATCGGCTGCTGCCGGTGTACGGCATCGTCTGGGCGACGCCCATTGCCGATATCCTGTGCTGCATCGTTTCTGTCGTGCTGTTTATACGCTTTCTGCGCCACCAGCCGCACGGCGCCGCGGCGACCGCCGCGTCTTAGCGTCCTGCTGGCACTCAGACACACAGACACGCCTCCGGGAAATCACTTCCCGTGAAACGCCGCCATGGCCCCATTGTTACTTTTCCAAAGCGCGCAGGGACTTGATTCCTTCTGCGCTTTGTGGTAGAATGCGAAACGACGGGGCGTTTTGGCGCGCCTGTGTACTTCCGGCGTGAGACCGGCCAGAAAGCCGTGCCATGCCGTAACTGTTCAATAACGCGCTGCGCGGGACGTTCTTGCGCTGATTGCGTTCATTGGATTGAGAAAGGAAGTTTTTTTCATGCAACATCAAACCCCCAGAATGGCCGCGCTGCTGATGGTGCTGGTCCTCTTCCTGACCTGTGTGGCGTTTCCAGCAGAGGCCGCCAAGACCTACACCGGCACCATTACCAAGGACCGCGTGTTTTTCAGGACCCGCGCGACAACCTCCGGCGGCTATATCACCCGCTTTGAGAAAAACGACAAGGTCGAAGTACTCGCGCTGAGAGGCGATTTTTATAAGGTCCGGTTCGAGGGCAGGACCGGATATGTGATGACCAAGTTTGTCAAGCTGTCTTCCAGCGCCGTGAAGGCGCTCAAGAAGGCCGCGGCTACCCCGACGCCGAAGAAGACCGCCACCCCGACGCCCAAGAAGACGCCCACGCCGACGCCGAAGAAAACGGCGACGCCCAAGCCGACCGCCACCCCGAAAAAGACGTACAAAACCCAGGAACTCAAATGGTTCAATACCGGCAAGAACCTCTTCAAACGGAATTCAACCTTCGTGATCAAGGACGTGAAAACCGGCAAGACCTGGAACTGCAAGGTCATGTACGGCACCAACCATCTGGACGCCGAGCCGCTGACCAAGGCTGACACCAGCAAAATGAAGGCGGCCTACGGCGGCAAAATCACCTACAAGCGCCGTGCCGTGCTGGTACTGTACAAGGGCAAGGTGTACGCAGGGAGCATTTACGGTGTCCCGCACGGTGACCAGACCATCACGAACAACGGGTTCGACGGCCAGTTCTGCATTCACTTTACCGGCAGCAAAACACACGGGTCCGACAAGGTGGACGCCGACCACCAGGCGATGATCAAGACCGCGCTGAAGGCGACCTGGTAACCCACTGCCATGCAAAGGATCAAGCGCCGCCGCGTCCGGCAGATGCTGTGCGTACTGTGCCTGGTGTCGTTGATGGCGGCGGGCTGTTCAGGCACGCCCGAAAGCGCGCCGACCCCGACGGCGCTCCCCGCTGTGACGGTCAATCCGAACGTCTCTGAGGCGTTCCGCCGCATGGAGGAAGGCCTGCTAAACGGCGCGTCGAACGCGCTGAGGCTGGAATCGCTGGCCCTGAGCCAGAACAGTGCCATCGCGTCGGTGCGGATCCCGGATCAGCTTCTGAATCAGTTTTTGGACGCGCTGTCAGACGAAACCGCCTGGACGCACGCGGGAGGGCAGTATACCCTCACCACGTCGTCGGGCGGCGATTTTGTGTATGAAAAGCCCTATTCCGAACTGATCACGGGCAGTTCGACCGACGTGTATACCATCGAGGATGAGACCGGCCTGGTCGAGGAAATCGTGGATAATACGCGCTTTGATCCCTTCACCTGGGTAATGTCCGGGGAGGGCGGCGGCGAATTCGCCTACATGAGCGTCTATACCCTGGCGGACACGGGCGAAAGCGGGACGCTGGAAACGGTCTCCAGGCTGAACGGCGAGCTGAGCGGCTGGTCGTCCGACCGCTTTGTGACGACCGGCGGGCGCTACCGGTTCGCGGATGTACAGCTGAGCCTCAGTGAAGACGGCACCATCGCCGCGCCGTATCAGTGGGTGCTGTGCGTCGGAGATATCGGGGCGGAGGACGCGCGCATCGAGGAGTATGCGCTTGAGACCGATGAGCTGACACTGCCGGTGCAGGCGCTTTCGCTGGAGGGCGGGGCGGAGGCCCTGTTTTCACAGGCCGCCCGGGCCGGGCGGCGCCGCTCGCTTTTCAGCTGGAACGGGACGGAGATTCAATATTCTGAAAATGACTGACGGAAGGTGAAAAGATGATCAGCCTGAACAACGACTGGGAATTTGTCACGGAATGGTCCGACGCGTTCGCGCAGGGCGCGGGGATCGGTGAAACGGTCCGCCTGCCCCACACGGTCCGCGAGGTGCCGCAGCACTATGCCGACGAAATGAGCTATCAGCTGGTGTCCGGCTATCGCCGGCGGCTCTGCGTGCCGCAGGAGACGGAGGGTCGGCGCGTTTTTGTCCGCTTTGACGGCGCCGCTCACATCGCCACGGTGTATCTGGACGGACGCGAGCTGATGACGCATTCCAACGGCTATACCGCCTTTTCGGTGGAGCTGACGGGCCTGGTGAAGCCCGGCCAGGAATCCTGGCTGGCGGTGAAGCTGGATTCCACAGAGAACCCTGCCGTGCCGCCCTTTGGATTCGTGATCGATTACCTGACCTACGGCGGACTGTACAGGCCCTGCTGGCTGGATATCCGGCCGCAGCAGCTGCTGGAGGACGTGTATGTGACGACGCCGACCGTACACACGGCCGCCGTCGCGCTGACATTGAACGGGGACGCGCAGGAGACGCCGGTGACCAGGCTCCGCCTGATCGACGACGAGGGCGGCTGTGTCCTGGAGGAGAGCGGAAGGCAGCTGAGCTATACGCTGACTTTGCCCATGGCCCGGCCGTGGACGCTCGAAAGCCCGGCGATGTATACGCTGGAGGCTTCGCTGCTCACGGAATCCGGAGAAACGGCTGATACCGTGTCCGTGCCGTTCGGCTTCAGGACCGCGGAATTCAAGGCGGACGGCTTCTATCTGAACGGACAGAAAACGTTCCTGCGCGGGCTCAACCGGCATCAGTGCTATCCGTACATCGGCTATGCCGCGCCGGACAGCCTGCAGGTGGAGGACGCGCGCATCCTCAAGGAGGAGCTCGGCGTGACAGTGGTGCGCACCTCGCACTATCCGCAAAGCCAGGCTTTCGTGGACGCCTGCGACCGGCTCGGCCTGCTGGTATTCACCGAAATACCGGGCTGGCAGCACATCGGTGACGCGGCCTGGAAGGCGCAGGCGGTCCAGAATACGCGGGAAATGGTGCTCCAGTACCGCAATCATCCCAGCGTCATCCTGTGGGGCGTGCGCATCAACGAGAGCCTCGACGACGACGACTTTTACCGCGAGACAAACGCCGTTGCGCACGAGCTGGACCCGAGCAGGGCGACGGGCGGCGTTCGGTATCTGGAAAAGAGCAGCCTGCTGGAGGACGTGTATACCTTCAACGACTTCTCTTACGCCGGACAGGGCGCGGGCGTGCGTCCCAAGGAAAAGGTGACGCCGGATACCACCAAGAGCTTCCTGGTGACAGAAAACAACGGGCACATGTTCCCAACCAAGCCCTACGATCCCTGGGCGCACCGGCAGGAGCATGCCCTGCGTCATGCGCGCGTGCAGAATGACGCCGCGGCCAGCGGGGTCCACGCGGGCTGCATCAGCTGGTGCATGTTTGATTACCCGACGCATAAGGATTTCGGCTCCGGCGACCGGGTATGCTACCACGGCGTGCAGGACGCCTTCCGCAATCCCAAGCTGGCGGCGTATCTTTACGCGAGCCAGCAGGACCGCACGCCGGTGCTGGAAATCGGCTCCTCGCTCGACATCGGCGACTATCCGGCCGGCAATATCGGGGACGTATGGGTGTTCACCAACGCGGACGAGGTCAGGCTGTATAAAAATGACTGCTATGTCACCACGCTGAGCGGCTCCCCCTATACAGCGCTGCCGCACGGGCCGCTGCTGATGGATGACGTGGTGGGCGAGCTGCTCGTCAGCCAGGAGGGCTATCCGGAAAAGAAGGCCGAGCTGGCCCGGCAGGTGCTGCTGGCCGCGAGGAAGTACGGGCTGGAGCATTTGCCTGCGGCCGACAAGCTGCGCTACGGCCTGCTCGTGTCCCGCTACGACTTCACTGAGGAGGAAGGCGAACGCCTGTACAAGAAATACATCAGCAACTGGGGCGGCGCGGCAACGGTATGGCGCTTCGACGCGGTCAAAAACGGGCAGGTGGTTCTCAGCCGGACGGTGCGCCCGAGCACCTGCCTGCACCTGAGCGCACAGGTATCCAGTGATACCCTGGTCGAGGGCGATACCTACGATATGGCGCTCGTCCGCCTGCGGATCCTGGATGAATACGGTCAGCCCGCGCCGTATGCGCAGGTGCCGATCCATCTGCATGTCGCGGGAGAGGCGCAGCTGGTCGGCCCGACGGTCGTGACCGCGGAAGGCGGGATGACCGGCTGCTACGTGCGCACGACCGGAAAGCCAGGCACGGCGGTACTGACAGTGATCGGCGAGCGGATGCAGCCGCTGGAGCTCAGGTTTACCATCCGCGAAAAAGCGGCGGATCAAACATCGGAGAACAAGGAGGAATCAGGCAATGGAACGCAAGAACGCCTGGCTGAGTTACAATAAAAAGCAGCTGGAGGCGGTGGAGGCGGCGGCTTCCGCGTACAGGAAATTTCTGGATCACGGCAAAACGGAGCGCGAGTGCGCGGCGGAGGCCGTGGAAATGGCGAAGGAGGCGGGCTACCGCAGCCTGAGGGAGGCCATTCGCGAGGGAAAGCCCCTCAAGCCGGGGGACAGGGTGTACGTAACGCAGATGAACAAGGCGGTGCTGCTCTTCCATATCGGCGAAAAGCCGCTGGAAGAGGGCATGAACATCGTCGGCGCGCACATCGACAGTCCCCGCATCGATCTCAAGCAGAATCCGCTGTATGAGGATACGGAGCTGGCCTATGCCGATACGCATTACTACGGGGGCATCAAAAAATACCTCTGGGTGGCGCGTCCGCTGGCGCTGCACGGCGTGGTCGTCAAAAAGGACGGCTCGGTCCGGCAGGTATGCATCGGTGAGGACGAGAACGACCCGGTATTCGGCGTTTCTGACCTGCTGATCCACCTGAGCCACGATCAGATGGACAAAAAGGCGTCCGAGGTGGTGAGCGGCGAAGGGCTGGACATCATCCTGGGCGGCCGGCCTCTGCCTGACACGGAGAAGAACGCGGTCATGGCGCAGGTGCTGGCGCTGCTCAGAGACCGGTACGATATCGAGGAGGAAGACCTGCTCAGCGCAGAGCTGGAGGCGGTGCCGGCTGAAAAGGCGCGCGATTTCGGACTGGACCGCAGCATGATTCTGGGCTATGGGCACGACGACCGCGTCTGCGCGTTCGCCTGTGTACAGGCGATGCTCTCCCTGCCGGAAAAGCCGGAATATACCGCCTGCTGCATCCTGGCCGACAAGGAGGAAATCGGGTCCGTCGGCGCGACCGGCATGGAGGCCAAATACTTTGAAAACGCCGTGTTTGAGCTGATCCACCTGTGCGGGAAAGGCGCGGGACTGATCTTCAGGCGCTCGCTGGCGAATAGCCGGATGCTTTCCTGCGATGTCAGCGCGGGGTATGACCCGCTGTATGCGGACGCCTTTGAAAAAAAGAACGCCGCAATTCTCGGCCGGGGCGTCTGCTTCAACAAGTTCACCGGCGCGCGCGGCAAGTCCGGCTCCAACGACGCGAACGCGGAGTTCCTGGGCCGGCTTCGCGCCTGCATGGACGACGCGAGCGTGTCCTGGCAGACGGCGGAACTGGGCAAGGTGGACAAGGGCGGCGGCGGCACCATCGCCTATATCTGCGCCCTGTACGGCATGGAGGTCATCGATTCGGGCGTCGCGGTGCTGAACATGCACGCGCCGCAGGAAATCATCAGCAAGGCTGACCTGTACGAGGCCATCCGCGGCTATACTGCTTTCCTCGGAAACATGGGGCCGCGCGAGGAGGCCTGATGATCCGGTCTTTGCCGGCTGTCACCGGATACCGCTCGGATCCGAGTGAAGACGCAGCCGGCAAAGACCATCGCGCCGCCTGCCCGCATGGGGCGGCGCAGACATCGCACACATGCGAATCAGTCAGACATCCCGGAATGCCGCGCACGCCGCGGTATGGGAATTTGAACGGAGGAAATGAATATGAACAAGAAATCCGCGGTATACCGCATGTCGGTCCTGGCACTGCTCGTGGCGCTGATTGCGCTGTTCTGGTATGGCATCGGCACCATCAACCTGGGCTTTATCGCCATCACGCTCAGCTGTCTGCCGGTGATCATCGGCACGATGGCGCTGGGCCTGAAGGAAGGCCTGATCCTGGGCTTCTGCTTTGCCACCCTCAGCTTTATTGCGGGACTGACGCAGCCGCAGGGGCTGATCGCGCCGATTTTCGGCGCGCATGTGCTGTGGGGCGCGCTGCTGTGCTACGTTCCCAGGCTGCTGGTGCCGGTGGTGACCCACGCGGTGCACGGCGCCGTCAAAAACCGCGGAACGGCGCTGCTCGCGGTACCGGCCGCGGCGGGCTCGCTGACCAATACGGTGCTGTTCCTGGGCGCGATCGTGCTGATGTATGCGATGCTCGGCATTCAGAACGCGGAGCTGCTCAGCCTGATCGGCACCACGGTGCTGGTCGGCGGACTGCCGGAGGCCGCGGTCGCCGCGCTGGTGACGCCGCCGATCCTCCTCGCGCTGAAGAAGGCGCGCCTCATCTGACCGTTCGCCCGGCTGCGCGACAACCACAGGGAGTATGCCTATGATACTGACGATGGATATCGGCAATACCAACATCAAGATCGGACTGTTCGACGGCACCAGGCTGAGCCAGTACTGGCGGCTCGCGACCAAGAAGACTTACACCTCCGACGAGCTCGGGGTGCTGGTCACCTCGCTTTTCCACAGCCGGAACGTGGATATGCGGCAGGTGCAGGGCATCATGCTGAGCAGTGTGGTGCCCACCATCAACTACACGGTGGAGCATATGTGCCGCGACTATTTCGAGGTGGATCCCGCCTTCGTCGCGCCGGGCATCCGCACGGGGATCGATATCAAGTATGAGAACCCGCGGGAGCTGGGCAGCGACCGCATCTGCAACGCGGTGGCGGCCTACAGCGAATACGGCGGGAACACGATCTTCATCGACTTTGGCACGGCGACGACGTTTGGCGTGCTGGACGGGGGCGGCGCCTTCCTGGGCGGCTGCATCTGCCCGGGGCTGCGCCTTGCCAGCGAAGCACTGGTCACCGGTACCGCCAAGCTCCCGCACTTTGAGCTTGTGCATCCGGAGCATGTCATTGGCAAAAACACGATCGCGAACATGCAATCGGGCATCTTTTACGGATATGTCGGTCAGGTCAACTATCTGATCGGGCGGATCCGGGCGGAGATGGGCTGTTCGAACGCGAAGGTCATCGCGACGGGCGGCTTTGCCAAGCTGATCGCGGACGAATCGAAAATGATCACGCACTTTGACGGCCTGCTTACCCTGAAGGGACTGCTGATCATCTATCAGAAAAACTATGGAGGATCCGACGAATGAAACAGATGTACATTGGCCTGCTCGGCTGCGGCAACATAGGCAGCGGCGTGGCGAAGCTGCTGGGCGAAATGGCGGATTCCTTCCGGGAGAGCTACGGCATCGCTCCGGTGATCAAGGCGATCCTGGTGCGCGATCTGACCAAGACGAGGCCGGACTACGTGGACGTCTCCCTGCTGACCACTGATAAAGACCGCGTGCTGCAGGACCCGGAGATCGGTTATGTGGTCGAGTGTCTCGGCGGCGAGCATCCCTCCGCGGACTGGATGTGCGAGGCGCTGCGTCTGGGCAAGCATGTGATCACCGCCAATAAGATGGCGCTCGCTCTGCACTGGCAGGAGCTGCATGCCGCCGCGGCGGCGGGGCAGGCGCAGCTGTACTATGAGGCGGCGGTCGGCGGCGCCATGCCGATCATCAAAATGCTGCATGACTCGCTGCAGGCCAATCGCATCGACCGCCTGACCGCGATCATTAACGGGACCACCAATTATCTGCTGACCCGGATGACCGACGAGGGCCTGGGATACCGGGAGGCGCTGACGGACGCGCAGGCGCTGGGGCTGGCGGAGCCTGACCCGACCGCCGATGTGGAGGGCGAGGACGCGATGTACAAGCTGTCCATCCTTTCATCGCTGGCCTTCCACCGTCATCTGCCCGTACAGGCCATTGAACGGGAGGGCATGACGCATATCACGCAGGACGATATCCGTAATGCGCGCGAGCTGGGGTACAGCATCAAGCTGCTGGCGCACGCCACGCAGACCGAGGCGGGCATGGACGCCTATGTCTCGCCCATGCTGGTGCCCCTCAAGCATCCGCTGAGCAGCGTGAAGGGCGCGTTCAATGCCGTGTTCCTGCACGGACACGCCTGCGGGGATATGATGATCTACGGCCGCGGGGCCGGCAGCGCCCCGACCGCCGGCGCGATGATGAGCGATCTGATCAACGCGATGCGTCAGGCCGCGGAGGAGCGCCGCCTCAGTGCGTGCTTCGAGCAGGCCGAAGCGCCGGCGTCCATGCTGCAGGATCGGATGAGCGCCTTCTATATCCGCCTCGCCGCGCAGGATGCGACCGGCGTGCTGGCGCACATCGCGGCCTCGCTGTCAGAGCGTCAGATCGGCGTCAAAGCGCTGCTTCAGCCGGAGGAGCGCGCCATGGAGGGCGCGCAGATCACGATACTGACCCATCCTGCGAGCGAGAAAAGCGTGCGCGCGGCGGTGGCGGCGTTTGACCCGCACCTGGTGCAGGTGATGAATGTGCTCAGGGTGGAGGCGAACGAGGGATGAAAGGCCCGGGACGGTTCAGCCCTGCCAGCCTGGCATTTATCGCGTTGACCGCGCTGGTCCTGATCGGGCTGGCGATCCTGCTGCCCAGGATGCTGGCATAGACGATCACATTCTGTTTTTCGCGTGTGCACGAAAAACAGAATGTTTTTTTAAGGGTATTTTAAGTCGGGGCGGTATACTGAGCTCAGACCCGGATGACGATGCCGGGCGAGCGTGGAGGTGAGCGCATGCGCTATTTGCTGGCGGCAGCGGACAGGGACCTGCTGACGGCCTACGGACAGTATTTAAGTGACCAGGGGATGCCGGCAGCGCCGGTCTTTGACGCGGTGCAGCTCAGGACGACCATCGCGTCCGGAACGCCTGGACTGTGCTTCCTGGACAAGCGGCTGCCGCTGATGAGTCACGAGGCGGCGGTGGCGATGCTGAAGCAGGCTGGCTGGCGCGTGATTGCCCTCAGCGACGGCGAACCGGAGCCTGGCAGCCAGGCGGATGTGACGCTCTGCTGCCCGTTCACCCCGGAGGAGCTGATGGCGGCGGTATATATCGCGCTGCCCCGGCAGGAGGAAAGGCAGGCGAAAGTGGATGAGTAAAGCCAGAAAACGTTTTCTGCTGTGGACGATGCTGGCCATGGCGGTGTGTCTGACGGCCGTCCTGGGCGTGATCAACGGCGCGCTGTGGAACATGGCTGCCGAGGATGCGGATCATCTGACGCAGACGATCGCGGATAACCGCGGCTTTGTCGGCCGAGGAGAGGGCAGACGTGCGCTCCGCTTTGAAAACGGCCGTCCCGTGGAGGGCGTGATGGGCACGGACTCACCGGAAACACAGGCGTCGCTCAGATACTTTACGGCCCGCTTTGACGCGGAGGGGAACGGCGAGCTGATCGCCTACAGCGTCAATTCTGTCAGCCGGGAGGAGGCGCTGACCTGGGCGAAATCCCTGCTTCAGGAGCGCAGTGTGGGCTGGTCGGCGCAGATTTATCGGTATCGTGTCTGGACCTCTGACGATCAGACCTTTGTGGCCGTGATCGACCAGGGCAGGGAGCTGCTGAATTTTTACAGGGTGCTGCGTATTTCCCTGTTTGGCTGGATCGCGGCCATGCTGGGCAGCTTCGCGCTGCTGAGCCTGATTGCCAGACGGCTGTTTAAGCCGCTGGAGGAAATGGACCGTACCCGTGCCAAGCTGCTCGATGAGATCGACCATACGTTCCGCATGCCACTGACGGTGATGAATGTCGGCATTGAGAACCTTGAGCGCCGGGTGGGCACGTCGGACGAGCTGCAGCTGCTGCGCCGCCAGCTGTCGCTGATGACCAGGGCGGTGCGCGATCTGCCGCAGAGCGAGGATGGGAGCGCGTCGGAGGTATCGCTGAAGCAGCTGGCGCAGGAGAGCGCCGACGCCTGCCGCGCGGCGTATGAGGAGAAAGGGCTGTCACTGACTGTCAGGACGGGGGACGACCCGCTCAATCTGCCGGTCGACGGGGACGAGCTGCGCGAGCTGATCAACGAGCTGCTGGTCAACGCGCTGAAATACGCCGGACATGAGGCTGTGCTCAGCGCGGAACGCTCGGGCGGACGGATCATCCTGGAAATGCGCAATGACACGACCCTGAGCGACGGGGAGGTCGACCAGGTGTTCGATCGCCACGTCAGGCTCGGAAACGCGGACGGCTCGCCCGGCGTGGGCCTGGGGCTCAGCCGCGTACGCGACCTGGTACGGACGATGAACGGCCGGGTCAGCGCGCGGGTGAGCGGCGGGCAGTTTGTCCTTCGCGTCCATCTGTAAGGGGGAATGAGCGTTGGAACAACCGATTGTCGTCATGCAGCGGGTGGAGGTCAAATACCTGATGACCGCGGAGCAGACGGAGCAGTTCCTGCAGGGGCTGAAGGCCCACATGCAGCTGGACCGCTACGGCAGGACGAGCATTGCCTCCCTGTACTATGACACCCCGGATTACCGGCTGATCCGTACCTCCATCGAAAAGCCGCCGTTCAAGGAAAAGCTCCGCCTGCGCTCCTATGGCCTCGCGACGGAGGAATCCCCGGTCTTCCTGGAGCTCAAGCGCAAGGCCTTCGGTATTGTGTACAAGCGCCGCGTGCAGACCACGCTCCCGCTGGTGCGGAACTTTTTTTCCGGCAACGGGGATATCTGCGCGGGCGGGCAGATCAACCGCGAGATCACCTATTTCCGGGATTTCTACGGCAATCTCGCGCCGGCCTGCCTGATCATCTACGACAGGGAAGCGTACTTCGAGCCGGACGGCGACCTCCGCCTGACGGTGGATTTTGCCCCGCGGTACCGGGTCGATCAGCTGAACCTGACAACCTCCATGGCCGGGCAGCCGCTGCTGCCGGAAGGGCATACCATTCTGGAGGTCAAGGTACAGCAGGCGATCCCGCTGTGGCTCAGCGGACTGCTCGCGAAATTGCGCGTCTATCATCACAGTTTTTCAAAGTACGGACAGGCGTATCAGCGCCAGTTGGCTCAGGGCGGACTGCGCCTTGGAAAGGAAGGGTTCTGATGTTTGATTCGATTTATTCGCTGAATGTCACGGCCAGCCAGTTTATGATGATGGCAGCCGCAGCGCTGGGTTCCGGCGTGCTGTACGGGTGGCTCATGTCGTTCAGAATCCGCTCCAGGCGACGCTATTATGTGGTCATCTCCCTGCTGCCGTTCATCGTGGGCATGGTGCTGACCTTCATCAGCGGCAGCATCGGGGCCGGTCTCGCCTTTGGCGGCGCGTTTGCCCTGACCCGCTTCCGCTCGGCACAGGGTACCTCGGAGGAAATCGTCGGCGTCCTGATCGCCATGGCGGCCGGCGTGCCGTTCGGTATGGGATATGTCGGCTACGGCGTGCTGGTGCTGATCGGACTGGCGCTGATCTTCCTGGTCCTGTCCTCGCTGACGATCTTCGATCACAAGGCGTATCAGGAGGAAAGACTGCTGAAAATCACCATTCCCGAGACGCTCGATTACGCGCGGGTATTCGATGATATCTTTGATCACTACCTGAGCCAGGCGGAACCGGTTGGCGTCAAAACGACCGGCATGGGTGCGATGTTCCGGCTGTCGTTCAAGATCAGAATGAAAAATGCGGGCGAGGAAAAGGCGATGATCGACGAGCTTCGCACCCGCAACGGCAACCTTGAAATCGCGATCCTGCCCTATACGGACCCGGAAAGAACGTTATAACGGAGGGTGGACCATGAAACGCATCAATGCTCTGCTGCTGGCGCTGTGTATCGCGCTGGCGGCGCTGCCCGGCGCGGCGCGGGCGGAGGAAGATGCCGCCAGCGGCACGGTCGTCACGGAAGTGAACCCCATCGAGGGCGCGTTTGGCAACGCGGACACGAAGGCGCTGAGCGAGCTGAAGGTGGCCGCGGACATCACGCTGACGGGGGACGTCACCATTACCCAGAAGGGTGTCTATCATATTTCAGGCAGCGCGGAGAACGCCACGATCACCGTATCGGACACCGCCAAGAGCGGCAATATCACGCTGATCCTGGAGGACCTGTGCGTTTTCAATGAGAGCGCGCCGGCCCTGGTTGTGGAATCGGCGGACAAGGTGATCCTCTGGCTCGTCGGCGACTGTGTGATGACAGCCACGGCGCTGGCAACGGAGGATGACGCCGTGATCAGCGCCAGGGATGACCTGACGGTGACGGGCACCGGTACGCTGACGGTCACCTCTCCCCAGACTGG
Source organism: uncultured Clostridia bacterium (assembly GCA_946536315.1). Taxonomy (GTDB): domain Bacteria; phylum Bacillota; class Clostridia; order Christensenellales; family Aristaeellaceae; genus UBA4246. The sequence continues at coordinate 25,466 of CAMNEH010000010.1, read as the reverse complement.
CATCGCCTGCAGCGACGATTTTCGCCAAACCGGCGCGACACTGAACGTAGAGGCCAATGGCGCGGGCCTGGATGTGAATGACTCTGTCCGCATCGGCGGAGGCGCGCTCAATATCGTGAGCGGCAAGGACGGCATTCACCTGAGCAATTCCGCTTTGGACAGCTGGTTCTATCTGGAGGCAGGCGCGGTCAGCGTCACGTCCGCCCAGGACGGCATCGATGTCAGCGCCAACGGAGAAGATGAATTCACCGGGTTTATCACACTGCTGGGCGGCACGCTGGAGGTGACCGCCGGTGACGGCGTGTCCCACACCTGGAACGACACGACATCCCGGAAAGGGCTGCGCTGCCAGGGCGATATCTATATCGGGCAAACGGTCCTGAGTGTGGTCAGCACGGACGACGCGATTCACAGCGGCGCCAGCGTGTACGTCACCGGCGGCGAGCTCACCCTGTCGAGCGAGGACGACGGCATCCACGCGGACGCGATCCTGTCCATCAGCGGGGGAAAGGTGACTGTTCGTCAGTCGTATGAGGGCCTGGAAGCGTATCAGATCGACCTGAGCGGGGGAGAGGTGAGCGTATACGCGAGCGACGACGGGCTGAACGCCGCAGGCGGCTCCGATACGTCCTCACAGGAGACGGATCCCTGGGCGCACTGGAGCGCGCAGACCAATTCCACGGGAACGCTGAATATCAGCGGTGGCACGATCTACGTGAATGCCGGGGGCGACGGCGTGGACGCCAACGGGTCGATTTATGTGACAGGCGGCCTGCTGATCGTGGAGGGCCCGACGGACAACGGCAACGGGGCGATCGACCGCGGCGACGGCATGGACTGTGTCGCCAGCATTACCGGCGGCACCGTGCTGGCTATCGGCAGCACCGGCATGGCGGTCAATTTTGACAGCGGTACGCAGTGCGCCGCGCTGGTCAGCCTCTCCGGCGGCGAGGGAGACACCATCACCGCAGACGACGGCAGCGGCTTCACCTTCACGGCCTCCAAGGCGTTTGAGTGCGCGGTCTATTCTTCGCCCTCGCTCGAGCAGGGCGGCACCTATACGCTGAGTACCGGCACCGATTCCGCAGTCATGGACTTTACCGACGGCCTGTACTGGAACGACGTGGGCGGCTTCGGCGGGTTTGGCGGCTTCGGCGGCGGACATGGCGGCTTCGGCGGACCGGGCGGCGGATATTGACCGGCGCGCAGTCAACTTCTCACGGTCAGCAATGGGCATGTTAATTGCTGAAGGCAGGAAACACCTGGTACCGGCTTGCCAACGTATAAAGAAGGGAATCAAAAAACGCCCGTCGCGGATATGATCGCGGCGGGCGCTTTCTGTCACTGTTATTTGGCGTAGTCGGTGCTCCGGGTTTCCCTGATCACGTTCACGCGGATCTGGCCGGGATATTCCAGCTCCTTTTCGATACGGCGGGCGACCTCCTTGGCCAAGACCTGGGTGCCCTCGTCCGAAACGTCTTCCGGCTTAACCATGATGCGCACTTCGCGCCCGGACTGGATGGCGAAGCATTTTTCGACGCCGCGGAAGGAATTCGCAATCTCTTCCAGCTTTTCCAGACGCTTGATGTAGTTCTCAAGCGATTCGCGGCGCGCGCCGGGACGCGCGGCGGAAATGGCATCCGCGGCCTGGACGAGCACGGCTTCCACCGTCTGCGGCTCCACGTCGTTGTGGTGCGCCAGGATGCAGTGAATGACGGCCGGGCTCTCGTGGTATTTGCGGGCGAGCTCGCCGCCGATGGACACGTGCGTGCCTTCCTGCTCGTGGTCCACGGCCTTGCCGATGTCGTGCAGCAGGCCCGCGCGCTTGGCCAGCTGGACGTCGGCGCCGAGCTCGGCGGCCATCATCCCGGCCAGGTGGCTGACCTCAATGGAGTGCTTGAGCACGTTCTGGCCATAGCTGGTGCGGTAGCGCAGACGGCCCAGCAGCTTGACCAGCTCGGGATGGATGCCGTGCTGGCCCGTTTCGAAAATGGCCTGGTCGCCGGCTTCGCGGATCTGCTGGTCGATTTCCTTCTTGGCTTTTTCGACGCACTCTTCGATGCGCGCGGGGTGGATGCGCCCGTCCATGATCAGCTTCTCGATGGCGAGGCGCGCAGTTTCACGGCGCACCGGGTCGAAGGCGGACACGATCACGGCCTCAGGCGTGTCGTCGATGATCAGATCGACGCCGGTCGCGGTTTCCAGCGCACGGATATTGCGGCCCTCGCGGCCGATAATGCGGCCCTTCATGTCGTCGTTCGGCAGGTTGATCACGGACACTGTGGTCTCGGCCACGTGATCGGACGCGCAGCGCTGAATCGCGAGCGCGATGATATTGCGCGCCTTTTTCTCGCCCTCTTCCTTGGCCTTGGTCTCGATGTCGCGCACCAGCACGGCGGCGTCGTGATACGCGTCCTTCTGTACGCGGTCGATCACGCTCTGCCGGGCCTCATCCTGTGTCATGGCGGCAATGCGCTCCAGCTCGCTGACCTGCTTTTCCTTGAGCGATTCGGCTTCCTTTTCGAGGCTTGCGATGTTCTCCTGCTTCTTGACCAGGGCTTTTTCGCGCTGGTCGAGTGAGTCGAGCTTCTTATCCAGCTGCTCTTCCTTTTTGTCGAGCTGCTCCTCGCGCTGCTGCGCGCGGCGCTCAGAGCGCTGAATGTCCGCGCGACGGGCGTTGATCTCCTTGTCGAGCTCGGATTTCTGCTGCAGGACCTCTTCTTTGGCCTTCAGCTGCATCTCTTTCGCCTCGTCCGTCGCCTTGCGCTGGGCGTCGTCCAGGAGCTTTTTGGTATAGTCCTTGGTACGTCCGATGTCGGCTTCGATGGTTCGCTTGGAATAGGTATAACCGACGCCTGCGCCGATCAGCAGCGCCGCGAGAATCAGAATAATAGCTAAGACAATGTTCAACAGGCTTGCACCTCCCTTTCCCGGTTTTTTATTCTCATGCAAAAAAACGTGCGGCGGTTGTACGGCACGTCTATCCAATACCGGTGTTCATGCGCCCGGAAAGGGGAAAGAAAACCTTCAAATTCAACAGCAACCGCGAAGTACGCGCATTCCGGCGGGCCAGGCGGTCTATGTAAATCCGTAACGGTTGTGCAATCAACTCCAGACTACGCAAAAACGAGTTGTATCAGATAAACGGCGGCCACGTGCATAGCACGCTACAGCTGCCGAACATATATATTTTACATGCGTTACGCGGTTCTGTCAAGCGTCAAAATCCGATTGTCCGCGGGAAAACCGCCAGTTTCGGCGGAATTCACAATACTGTATCGCCAAGGGAGGGCCGCTTGCGTCTGGCGGCCATTGACGGGTTCTGTTTTACAAATACGTCCCGTTGTGTTATACTGTTCAGCGGCGGGAAGGGCAGGCGAGCCGTGCCTGCGCCTGACCCGGCAAGCAAATCAAACGGAATGAGGAGGAAGACGGAATGAAAAAATGGTTGGCTGCGCTGCTGGCACTCGTACTGGCGCTGGCCGTGATCCCCGGCCTGGCGGAGGACGGGGAGGACGTGTTTGCGGAGTGGAACCCGGAAGCCCCCGCGCTGAAGGCGCTGATCGAATACGTGGAAGACGTGACCAATGAGGCCTCGCCCAACTACATCCCGGAGGGGGACCGCATTGCCACCTTCGATATGGACGGCACCCTGTGCGCGGAGCTGTATCCCACCTATCTGGAATACTATCTGCTGGCGCGGAGGATTTTCTGCGATCCCAGCTATCAGCCCGATGAGGAGATGCTGGAATTCGGCCGGGTCCTGCGGGACCACGCGCTGGACAAATCCTTCCCGGACGGCATGGATGTGCTTCACGCGACCCATGCGGCGAAGGCCTATGCCGGGATGACCCTGACCCAGTTCAACGACTTCGTGACCAATCAGCTGGTGCGGGACGTGGACGGCTTTGAGGGCATGACCATCGCCAACAGCTTTTATCTGCCGATGGTCGAGGTTGTGGAATATCTGCAGGACAACGACTTCAAGGTCTATGTCGTCAGCGGCAGCGACCGTTACCTCTGCCGCATCTTTATCGAAGGCGTGATGGACATCCCGTATGAGCAGATCATCGGCATGGACGTCGACATCGAAGCGACCAATGAGGATGGCGCGGACGGACTGAAGTATGTCTATACGAAGGAAGACAGCATCGTCCGGACCGACAGGCTGCTGATCAAGAATCTGAAGATGAACAAGGTCAAGGCGATCGTCAAGGAGATCGGCCGTCAGCCGGTGCTTTCCTTCGGAAACTCCAGCGGCGACGTGAGCATGCACAATTACACGATCTTCAACAACCGGTACAAAAGCGCGGCCTTCATGCTGATCGCTGACGATGAGGAGCGGGACTACGGCAACACCGAGAAGGTGCAGTCGCTGAAAAAGCAGTGGGAAGAAAACGGCTATTACGTCATTTCCATGAAGGATGACTTCCGGACGATCTACGGGGACGACGTGAAAAAGACCGGCACCTTCCACTGGCTGGACGAGTTTGCCGATCCGCAGCCCGCTGTGACGGAGACGGCGGAACCGGAAACGCAGCCTGCCGCGGAAGACGCTGAAGAAGCTGTGACAGCAGCCGAAGATGACGCGAACAAGACCGGGGCCTTTCACTGGCAGGAGGAGTCTGCCGATTCGCAGCCCGCTGTGACGGAGACCGCGCCGGAAACCGCTGAACCGGAAACGCAGCCCGCGGCGGAAGACGCGGAGGAAGCCGTGACGGAAGCCGAAGAAAAGAAGGACGTCCAGTACGTGCTGTTCCTGGGCACCAACGACAAGGACACCAACAAGCCTGTCTTTACCCAGGCGGAAGCCATGGAGAAGGCCAGGGAAATCCTGATCAGGCACTTCAACGGGTACACCATGCAGGAGGCCCAGGGCGGCTGGGTGGACGACGGAAAGGTCTGCCAGGAATACACGCTGGTCATCTATCTGAGCGATGCCACCGCGGACCAGGTCCACGAGGCCGCGAAGGAAATGGCGGAGACCTTCAATCAGAGCTCCGTGCTGATTCAGGAGTACGAAAGCAGGACGGAGTTCTATTCGGCGCAATAACCTTCCCTACCGTTCAGGTAGATTCTCGGCACGCGCGGGCCGATGCAGGCGGTGACCTCGTTGCGGTTCAGTCTGCCGCGCTCGGCCAGCTCGTTGATGGTGATACCGCCGCCCAGCAGGACGGCGGTATCGCCTGTTTTGGCCTCAGGAATGTCGGACACGTCCACCATCATCTGGTCCATGCAGACCAGCCCGAGCACCCGCGCGCGGCGACCGTGCAGCTCCACTTCGCCCACGCCGGACAGCGAGCGCGCGTATCCGTCCACATACCCGGCGGCCAGCGTCGCCACGCGGGTATCGCGGGGAAGCGGTACATTGTCGTAACCGACGCCCTCCCCGGCGGGCACCGTGGCGACGCGTGTGACGCGCGCGCAGAAACGGCCGACCGCGCGGCGGCGGTCAAAGTGCGCGTAGGCAGGCGGCACGTTGCCATACAGGAAGGCGCCGACGCGCACCGCGTCATGCTGCCAGTCAGGGTATCGCGTGAGCCCGATGGAATCCAGCAGGTGCGCCTGGGAAAACCGGTAGCCCGCCTCGCGCAGGCGGGCGGTCATTTCCACAAACAGCGTGTGCTGCCGGACGGACTGCGCCTCTCCGCGCAGGGCCAGATGGCTGAACACTCCCTCGTAAACGAGGCCGTCCAGCGGGCCCATCCGCGTGAGCGCTTCCACGTCGGTGAATCCCAGCCGATGCAGGCCGGTATCCAGCTTCAAATGAACGTACGCGGGCAGTCCCGTGGCCGCAGCGGCCCGGCTCAGCGCTTTCAGCGGCTCAGCGCCGCCCATGGTTATACGCAGGCCTGCCCGGATGCAGGCATCGAATTCCTCCTGGGCGGGTTCGCCCATACACAAAATCCGAACGTCCCCGGGCAAGCTGTTTTTCAGTGTCAGGCCCTCCGGTACGGTGGCGACGGCAAAAGCGCGCACGCCCTCGGCGTACAGCGCCTTAGAGACGGGCACCGCGCCGTAGCCATAGGCGTTGGCCTTGAGCACACAGATCATTTCCACTCCCGGCTTCAGCAGGCTCTTTGCCTCCCTGTAGTTGGCGATCAGCGCGTCCAGGTCGACCTCAAGCCAGGCGCGGGCGTGGGGGCAGGCGTCTACGGGATATTCCATACCGGTGTTTGTCATGGCTTTGCCGACCCTTCGATTTCTTTTCGGTACGCGTCGCATTCCTTTTGGTTGCCCAGCACGAAATGCCCCGGGGTGAGCTCTGTCCAGGCCGGCGGGTCCGTGCGGTAATCGTGGACGGACGGGTCGTAGGCGATCAGCTCGCCCGACCGCGCGTAATCCGGGGAGGGCTGGGGAATGGCGGAAAGCAGCGCCCGGGTATAGGGGTGGAGGGGGTGCCGGAACAGCTCCTCCGTTTCGCTCAGCTCCACCAGCCGGCCCAGGTGGATGACCGCGATCCGGTCGCAGATGAAGCGCATGACGGACAGGTCGTGGGAGATGAACAGGTAGGTGAGCCTGCGCTTCTTTTGCAGCGCGGCCATCAGGTTCAGCACCTGCGCGCGGATCGACACATCCAGCGCGGAGATGGGTTCGTCCGCGACGATAAATTCCGGCTCCATGATCAGCGCGCGCGCGATGCCGATGCGCTGGCGCTGGCCGCCGGAAAACTCATGCGGGAACCGGCTGGCAAACTCAGGCAGCAGGCCGACCTCGCTGAGCGCGTCGGCCACGCGGCGCTCGCGCTCTTCGCGGGAGATCCCCCGGGCGACGTTGTACAGGCCTTCCGAGACGATGTAGTCCACCTTCGCGCGCTCGTTCAGCGAAGCCATGGGGTCCTGAAAAATCATCTGAATCCGCTGCGTGACGCGGCGGTCCAGCGCGCTGCTGATCTTGCCGCTGATGCGCTCGCCGTCAAAGATCACTTCGCCGGCGCTGAGCGGATAAATACGCAGGATCGCGCGGCCGATGGTCGTTTTCCCGGAGCCGGATTCGCCGACCAGGCCGAAGGTTTCTCCCCTGAATATATCGAATGATACGCCGCGCACCGCTTCGAAACGGTGACGGCGCTCGCCGAACGTCACGTGCATGTCGCGCACACTGACGAAGGGCTCAAGCTTTTCTGGCATGCCTGTTTCCTGCTTTCATTGACCAAGACTCTGTATACGGCTCAGTACCTGCGGCGGACGGATGTCCGGGGCGCGCTCGTCCAGCAGCCAGGTCCTCGCCTTATGGGTGGGCGTGATGTCGAAGAACGGCGGACGCTCGATAAAATCGGCTTTCAGCGCGTTCGGATTGCGCGGCGCGAAGGCGTCGCCGGTGATGTGGTGATACAGGTTCGGCGGCGTCCCGCGAATGGTGTAAAGCTCCTCCCCCTTTTTGCCCAGTTGGGGCAGGGAGGAGAGCAGCGCCCAGGTGTACGGGTGTGCGGGGGAGTAGAACACCTCCCGGCTGGTGCCGATTTCAACGATATCACCGGCGTACATGACCGCGACGCGGTCGGCCACATTCGCCACGACGCCGAGATCGTGCGTGATGTATATGGCTGTCAGGTGCAGCCTGTGCACCAGGTCGTAAATCAGGCGGATGATCTGCGCCTGAATGGTCACGTCCAGCGCGGTCGTCGGCTCGTCACAGATCAGGATGCGCGGACGGCAGGCGAGCGCGATGGCGATGATCACGCGCTGGCGCATGCCGCCGGAAAACTCGTGCGGGTATTGCCTGCGCCGCCGGTCCGGCTCGGTGATGCCGACGTCGTTCAGCAGCTCTACCGTGCGCTGCCGGGCGGCCGCGCCGCGCAGGCCCTGGTGCAGGCGCAGCGCTTCCTCGATCTGCGCGCCAATGGTCTTCAGCGGGTTCAGGCTGGTCATCGGGTCCTGCAGCACCATGGCGATCTCGCGCCCGCGGATGGTCAGCCATTCCTTCTCGGTGGTGTAGCGCGCCAGGTCATGCCCCTGATAGAGGATGCTGCCATGGTCCACCCAGCCGTTGCTGTCGTTCAGGCCCATGAACGCTTTGGTCAGCACGCTTTTACCCGACCCGCTCTCGCCGACGATGGCGAGGGTCTCGCCCTCGTACAGCTCCAGCGACACGTCGCGGATGGCGTGCAGCACCTTTCCGCGAAGATTAAACTTGATGTCCAGATGCTCCACCTGCAAAACAGGCTGCTCGTGATTGTCAGTCAAGGTGATCCTCCATGGAATGGTTGATCAGAGATGGTTTTTCGGGTCGGCGGCGTCGGCGAACGCGTTGCCGATGATGTAGAAGGCGATGGTGATCACAGACAGGATGATCGTCGGGAACACCAGCTGATAGCTCTGCGAGGTGGAGATCATCTTCCGCCCCTCGTTGATCAGGTTGCCCAGCGACGGCACGCTCAGCGGCAGACCCAGACCGATATAGGTGATGAAAACCTCGCTGCCGATGGCGCCCGGCACGGCCAGCGCCAGCCGCAGCATAATGACCGAGACCAGATAGGGGAGCAGGTTGCGCGTGATGATCCGCGCGGTGCTGTTGCCCAGGCAGCGCGAAGCGAGGTTGTAATCCCGGTCACGGATGATGACGACCTGATTTCGCACGAACCGCGCCATGCCGACCCAGCCGGTGACGGTCATGGCCAGGATCAGCGTCTGCACACTGGGGCGCATGATGTAGCTGACCAGGATCAGCACGATCGTCGTCGGGATATTGTCGATGACGTTGTAAATCTCCGTCAGCAGCCTGTCCAGCGCCTTCACGTATCCCCACAGCACGCCGATGAGGATGCCGATCAGCGACTGCAGCGCCGCCACCGTGACCCCAATGAACAGAGAGGTGCGCGTGCCGGACCATACCTTGGCCCACAGGTCCTGCCCCGCGCTGTTGGTGCCGAACAGGAAGGGCCGCGTATCCGGCAGCAGGCGCAGCTGCGCCCGCTCCGTCGTCACGGCGGTGTCGCCGTCGATGGCGAGCTGGCGCTTCAGCACGAACAGGGCGTCGCCCTTATTGCTCATGTCTGCCGGCGTGGTGTACACATTCAGCGCGAAGTTGGACTTGGCGGCGTAAGGCGTCGCCAGCGGGTCCTCAGGAAACTTGATCTTGGTGGTGAAATCGTTGCGAACATAGCCCTCCGCGCCGTCATACGCGATGCGGCACCATTCGTCGCCGTACTCCAGCACGGTAAACTCCTTGCGCGCCTTGACGGAGGCGACGATGTTGTCCACCGCCGCCCAGAGGTCGTTGTCAAAGGGATGCACGACGAGCGCCGTGCCGGCGGGCGCCTCGACGATCACGTTGGTCCAGGCGGGGGCGACGTTGCTCATCTGGCGCTTGGTCAGCGGATGGTCGATGATGACGTTCGCCTCAAACTGCTGGGGCAGCAGGGGCTGGATGATGGTGAACAGCAGCAGCGCGACCAGCGTGATCAGGAAAACGAGGGCGACCTTGTCCTTGAAAAAGCTGCGGAAGGTACTGCCCCAGTAGGAGTAATTGGAGTATCCGCCGCGCTCGCCCTCGTCGGGGTTGTATGGCGCGACCACAAAATCCGCGTCCGTCACGAGGCGTGCGATCTCCGCTGATACGCCCTGCTCCAGCGGGGCCGCGATCTGGTCCTTCGGCCGTTTGAACAGCTTCATCGCGCGCTCTCCTTTCGTTTCAGGGAGATGCGCGGGTCGATGACCACCATCAGCAGGTCGCCCAGGATCATGCCGACGATGCCGATACAGGAGTATATCATCACCAGCGCCTGCACCATGGGATTGTCCTGCCGCGTGATCACGTCGACCAGCAGACCGCCCATGCCCGGCACGGAATACAGCGATTCGATGTAGATCGAGCCGCTGACCGTGTACAGCAGCGAAGTGGGAATGTACTGGATCATCGGCACAAAGGAGTTGCGGAAGACGTGGCGCATGGTGATCTCACTGTTTTTGACGCCCTTGGCGCGCGCAAGCCGCACATAGTCCTTGTTCATCTCGTCCACCATGTACCGCCGCAGCCACATCGCGTAGTACGCGGTATTGCCCAGGGACATGGAAAAGACCGGCAGAATCCACGTCCGCCAGTCATCCCGGCTGAACAGCATCGGAAAGCCCAGCAGCGAGGAGCCGAAGGACTGGATGTAGATGTAATAAACCGCCGACGGCACAGCGCTGACAAACACGATGAACACGGTGCCGAATTTGTCCCAGAAGCCGGATTTGGACCTGGCCATTGCCGCGCCGAGCGGAATGCCGAGCAGCAGCGACAGCGCCATGGAAATGACGCCCATGCGGATGGACAGCGGCGCCTTGTTGGCGATGATGGCGGTGATCGGCACGCCGACGGAATACCGCGCGGACTGGCCCAGGTCACCGTGCAGCAGGCGCACAAAGAAATCCTTCAGCTGCACCAGAATCGGGTCGCGCAGCCCTAGCTGCTGCAGCCGGGCGTTGATGACCGCCTGGTCCAGCTTGTCAAAATTATCGAAGTATCCCTCAATGGGCATCTGCCGGACGAGAATGAACACGACCGTCAGAATGATCAGCAGCGTCAGCAGCGATGTGCCCAAACGTTTCAGAATGTATTTGGTCATGCGAGCCTTTCAGGTTTGCGCCGGCGGCGCAATAAATCAAGGATTGCGGCAGGCCAGCGCCTGCCGCAACCTCGTTGATGCAAGTTTCGGTTGAGAGTTTATTCGCCCTGCGCCAGCGCGCTGCGCGCCTCGAGCCAGGCGTCATAAGCGTCGTAATACTCGTCCGTGCTCATGGGCTTGTCCAGCATCTTCTGCCCCTTGAAGCGCTCCTGCGAGATGCCGAACGGCGCGTACTGAGAGGTGAAGGTATCCAGCTTGGAGACGGTATACCCACCGGACCAGGGGCTCATGGGGATGGCGTACGCGTGGTCGATCAGGTACGCTTCCGCCTTCGCGAACGCCAGGTAACGCTCTTCGGAGTCATCCGTGATCGCCTTCGCGGCCTCCAGCAGGGCCTTGTACTCGCTCAGGTCGATGTCGACCGTCTCATCCGTGAAACGGTAGCTGTTGTTGCCGGGATCGAAGGGATCGGTGTAGGTCTGCGGGTCGGCGTAGTCCGCGCCCCAGTTGACCTTCATGAACGCGTAGTTGCCCTGCCGGCGGTTGGCCAGGAATCCGCTGCTCGCGCCGCTGACCACGATGATGTCGATGTAGTCCGTGCCCAGCAGGCCTTCCAGCTGCTGCTCGACGGTCTGGCACTCATCCGCCCACCAGGATAGGGAAACGTTGAACATCATCTTCATCTTGATGGGGAAGGTGGCGCCGGCAGCGGTCAGCTCATCGATGGCCTTGGCCTTGTATTCCAGCGCGAGCGCTTCGTTGAACGTGTCCGCGCCCTTGGCGGGGATTTCACCCAGCTCGCCCATGGTCACATAGTCCGTGCCGTTGAAGATTTTGAAGTCGGTCGGGGTGATCGTGTTATACAGCAGTTCTTCGGCGTTGACCGGGTCCACGTTCAGGGTCGCCTTGACGCGGTCCAGGCCGAAGAAGATGGATTTGCGGAAGCTCTCGTTCGCGACGGCGATCTTCCAGTTTTCGGGCTCGTATTCCTCTTCAAACGCGGGATTGAAGTCGAAGGAATACCAGGCGCTGTACTGGCCGTACTGGCGCACGGGGCGCACGTAGTCTGCCTTTTCGGGGTCGGCCAGCCAGTCGGCGGCCAGCGCGTTGTCGATGCCGAAGCCGTCGATGTTGCCGTCCAGGAAATACTGCGGCGCGACGTTGGCAGCCTCTTTGTTATAGGTTTCGTCGATTTTGTCAATGTAGACCTTGTCGGCATCCCAGTAGGCCGCGTTCTTCGAAAGCACGGTCTTCTCCTGCGGCTTGAACGTGCTCAGCACATACGCGCCGTTGTAGAGGATGGTGTCGTTGCCGGTCGCCAGGCCGAAGCCGTCGCCCGCTTCCGCGAGAAACTGGGCGTTGACGGGCATGAAGCAGACATAGGTGGTCATGGACAGGAAATAGGGGGTCGGCGTGATCAGAGTGTAGACCAGCGTCTTGTCATCCAGCGCCTTGATGCCGACGGTGTCCCAGTCCATCACGGGGGCGGCTTCCTCGCCCTCGGCCGGCGTGGCGGTGCCGTTGTAATAGGCCTCCGCGCCTTCGATGACGCTGTACAGAATGTCCGCCGTGCTGGAGGCGTTCTGAGCGTTCAGGATGTACTGCGCGGCAGTGACGAAGTCGTAGGCGGTGACATCGGCATAATAGGTGCCGTCGGCCTTCACCCAGGTCGCGCCGTCGCGGATGGTGAAGGTATAGGTCTTGCCGTCCTCGCTGACTTCCCATTTTTCAGCGAGGGAAGGCTGGATCTGGCCGTAATTGTCGTACTCGACCAAAGTGTCGATCAAGTTGGCCGCCAGGCCGAATTCGTTGGTGGAGGACGTGATCAGGTAATTGAGCGTCGTCACCTCACCGGAATACAGCGTGCGGTACACCACCTCGCCGTCAGCCACGGCAGCGGGCGCGCAGGCGCAAAGCATCATCGCGCACAGCGCCAGGGCGATCAGTCTGTTCTTCATGTGCTTCATAACTCCCTCCATTCCGTTTCGACGCGCGAAACAGTGTGATAATAATACAGATGATATCACAGGTCAGTCCGCCGTTGCAATGAATCTGCTGGAAAAAACCAGGATAAATACAGTCAGTATCCGGCCATGGCGCGCTGCACGGTATTCATGGCCTCGGTGAGCGTGTTCACCGTGACGCCGGGATAAATGAGCGCGCTCAGCTGTCCGCAGGCGCTGGCCAGGTTTTCGTAGGACGCTGACCCGGCCTGCATCCAGTCCAGCTGCTGGTAGCCGTCCGTCAGCACCTGGGACGCGGCGTCCAGCAGCGCCTGCGAGGCGGCGGGATCAGTCCACATTTCCTGCGTCGGGCCGTCGTAGCCGATGTCGGGCTCGTCCCATCCGCTGTCCGGGAGCGTGGTCCAATCGTCGTACGCTGGGATTTCCTGCGGGGTCGTGTGCCAGGTACAGGTGGCGCCGCTCAGGATAGAGCTGCCCAGGTACTTGGTGAGGACATCCTGATACTCTGTGTTCACGAAGCGCGCCAGGGGATGCCCCAGCGGGAGCGAGACCACGCCGCGCGTTTCCGTGTTCGGGCAGTATGGGCCGGCAACCATGCCCGAATCGGCGCACACCGTCTGCTGGATGTGCATGGAGCAGTATTGCTGAGGCGCGCTGTTGGCCGGCCACCAGCCCGTTTCCACGCCGTCCGACTGGCAGGCGTCGGTGGCGAGCTGGCCGGAGTACTTGCAGGTAGTGACCCTGACCAGGCCGTATTCCTGGGCGCTGCCGCTCAGAATGTCGCGGCTGCCCAGGCCCTTGGCCCGGTGGATGCTGGTCATGAAGGTTTTCCACAGCGCGGCCGCACTGTTGCCGCCGGTGGTTTTGCTGGCCAGGGACTTGTAATTGTCGTGCCCGATCCATACGGTGCCGCAGTACCAGCCGGTCATACCGGCAAAAAAGACGCCCTTCTGATCAGAATTGGTGCCCGTCTTGCCTGCCACGGTCTGGCCGGATATTTTTGCCGCGGTGCCGGTGCCTTTGGAAACGGCCTCCTTCAGCATGTCCACGGTCAGCCACGCCGTCGCGGGGGAGAACACCTGGCGCTCGACCTGATTCTTAGCGCTTTCGTACAGGGTGTGCTTTTCAGAATCGTCGATGCGCGTGAAGGTGATGGGGGATTTGTATACCCCGCCGTTGCCCAGGGCGCCGTAGGCCATCGCCATTTCGATCGGTGTGATGCCGCTGGACCCCAGCGCGAGTCCGAAGGGCGTTTTGCTGATGTGGTCCGGTGAAACGCCGAGCCTCAGCAGGAAGTCGTAGGACCTGTCGACGCCCACGAAGTTCATCAGCGTGAAAGCGGCGGCGGTATTGTGGCTGTAGACCAGCGCGGTGCGCATGGTTTCCAGTCCCGTGTAGGTATTGGAGGAATAGTTCCGGGGCCAGGTGTCTTCGCCGTTGTTGCCCTTCCAGCCCGTGATCGGCAGCGGCATGTTGTATACGATATCCTTGTCGCCGTGCCCGAGCTCGATGGCCGGGGCGTACACGGACAGCGGCTTGATGGCGGAGCCGACGGGCATATTCATGTCCGCCGCGCGGTTCAGCGTCAGGCGTTGGGTCGGCTTGACGCGGCTGCCGACGATTGCCTTGATCTCGCCGGTCCGGTAATCGGTGACGACCGCCGCGGCCTGGGGCTGGATGATGTCCTCATAGGTGCCGTCGGAATTGCGCACACGGTAATGCGCGTCCGCCGAGTCGTTCAGCGCGGGGTAGCGGTCCCCGTAATTGTAGATCGTATCCTCGAGGATCGTCTGGATCTCGGTGTCGAGCGCCAGATAGACCTGGTACCCGCCGGTCCGCAGCTCGTTGTCCATGCGGATGCGGTTCTGGGCCGTGTTTTCCAGCCGGTTGATGCGCAGCAGCGCCTGGATGACGTCTCGCAGCGCGTATTCCACATAATGCGTATAGGGATAGATCTCGGTGGATTCCGGGGAAGACGGCAGGATGTTCGCGGTTTCGCGTACGAGCGCATCCTGGTACTCCCTGCGGGTGATCAGCTGGTTTTCGTACATCATCCGCAGCACGTAATCGGCGCGGTCGTCGGTGATCGCGCGGTAATCGGTCACCTCGCTCTGGCGCACATAGTAGTTCCGGCGCGGGTTGTAGTAATACGGGTTGGTGGTCAGCCCGGCCAGAATGGCGCACTCGCGCAGGCTGAGGTCGCTCAGGCTGTCCTTGCCGAAGTAGCCGTACGCCGCGGTCTTGACGCCGTAATAGTTTTCGCCAAGGTAAATGGTGTTCAGGTAGCTTTCCAGAATCTGGTCCTTCGTATAGCGGGATTCCAGCTGCAGCGCCAGGTAGGCCTCCTGGATCTTGCGCTTGTAGCTCTGCTCGCTGGAGAGCAGGGTGTTTTTGATCAGCTGCTGGGTGATAGTGGACCCACCCTGCTGGCTGCCTGAGGAAAAGTTGCGCAAAAACGCGCCGACGATGCGCTTCAGGTCGACGCCGTTGTGCGTGTAGAAGCGCGCGTCCTCCACGGCGATAAAGGCGTTGCGCAGCATGACGGGCATGGTGTCGATGGAGACCATGACCCGGTTCTCGGTGCCCTTGTAGTCGGTGATCAGATTTCCCTGCGCGTCGTAGATGAAGGAGGTTTGTGCCTGCTCGCCGATCAGCGTCAGGTCCAGCTCCGGCGCGGTATCCATATACGCGCGGGCGATGCCCACCACGGCGCCGACGCCGGCGAGCCCCGCCAGCACGATGACCAGCGCCATCAGCCGGCAGGCAGTGACGATGACGGCCAGGAGGAAGGAGGGCTTTCGGTCCCTCGGCTTGAAAATGGTCAGCCCGCGCTGGGCCGGGACCGTCCCGTCCTCCGCCCAGTCTTCGCCAGTCTCGTCCTGGTCTTCCGCGGCGTCGCCGTATTCCTCCAGGTATTCCTCGTAATACTCGTTGATCGGGAGCTCGTCGACCGACGGATTGGGAGCGTCTCCCGCTGAATGCTTTTTCACGGCTTCTCCTCGTTGATGTCTGCCCAGCGGCAGGACACGGCGTAATCCATCAGCAGCATCGTCAGGTTGTCTCCTCGCTCACGCGCCTGCGCGGCCTTCCTCGCGCCGAGGATGGATTCGGGCAGGCTGGAGGCGCTCATGCGCACGCAGACGCCCTCCGGCGCCGGCAGCGAGGAATCGTTGACCAGCAGATCGACCAGCGCGCCGTCGCGCGTGACATACCCCATCAGCACCACAGCGTGGCGGTGCGCGCCGCTGCCGTTCAGCTGTCCGCTGCTGTTGAAGTGAACGATCAGTCCCCCGTCGGGGGAGCGCTCGCCCAGCAGCGCGGCCAGCCTTTCCGCCTTGCGCAGTCGCCGCTCCGCGGTTTTGACGCCTCTGTTTTTCAGGTTACTGCCGTACTGCGCCATGTTTTCGGTGTGAAAAGAGACTTGAAACGCGGAAGCGATCTTCCCCCAGGACACGAAGGGGGTCCAGGAGGCCTCGCGCCGGATATCGCGGTTGTTGGCCGCGGCGATCCGCTGCCCGCTGACGGCTTCCCCGGTGAGGTTGCTGATGACCACCGCGGCGCAGTGCAGCGCGCAGGCGCCGTTCAGCGGCTTGCCGGTGCTGCCCTTGTAGATGGTTTCGCCGGAATAATAGCTGCGCTCCAGCAGCAGCATCGCGGTCTCGTCCGCGGCAATACCGTTGGGTGTCAGGGAATAAAAGCCGTCCGGGGCTGATTCGGCCGCGGCGGCGGCCGCGAGCGCGGCCAGGCAGGCCATCAGGCCCAGCAGGGTCAGAAGCTGAGGAAAGGTTCGCGTCATGTGCTAAATCTCCGGTTCATTCTGGCTTGAGTCCGTGATCTCAAAGGCGGTCCAGATCCAGTCTGCCTCCGCGCCGTCATCCGCCGCGCCGCTGACCGCCACCTTCACGTAGGCGCCGGGCCGCAGGCCGGTCAGGTCGATGTCGAGGACGGGCTCGCTCAGCTCACCCTGCGACAGAACGGTGGCAGCGTCGCTCTGTACATCGGCGGTGGGAAGGGTCTCCATCAGCAGCGCCTTATGCGGATAGAGCACCGCGCCGTTGACGTGCCAGCGCACGGTCAGATGCCCGCCGGCCGTGGCGAGGTCGACCGGCGTGACGCAGCCGGGTGTACAATCGTCAAACGCGGTGTACATGCGGTAGACCGTAAAGATGGCCTTTCCGCTCACAAATCCCGGCGCGCCGGCAGTGTGACCGGCCCGGAACACCAGCTGCCTCGCCCCGGGATTGGCGATGGCGCGCCGGATGGTCCATACGCGCGTATCGCCGGACAGCGCGTTGGGCGTGTCGGAAGCAGCATAGGTTTCGACCAGGCCGCCGGTCTCCGTATAGAGCGTCAGGTACTGAGAATCCGCGTCGGTGGTCACCGTGAACACCTGGCTGGTGCCCGCCCGGAGCTCGTCGGAAAGGACGCTCACATCCAGGACCCTCGGCAGGGGCTGCCCGTTCTCCGCGACGGCTTTGTATTCGCGGATCAGCGCGGCATAGTATTTGGTCACAAACGGCAGGTTCGGCCTGACGAGGGCGGGGACGTCCTTGTCGGTGACGACGCGCAGGTAGTCGACCACGCATTCCAGGTCGTTGTCATAGACCACGATGTGCATGCCCGCGCCGCTGTCGGTGTAGGTGACGCCGTCTACCTGAATGCTGACGCCGCCGCCCCCCTGGTACCGGCCGCGGCTGGCGATGGAATAGGTGTGTCCGGGCGTGAGCGTGCCGCTGGCGGTGCTGTACAGGGGATTCTGCTGCTCCATCACGGGCGTTCCGTTTTTGGCCACGAGGCAGTAGCTGTCGTTTTCGCTGTCCAGCAGAGTACGCTTCGCGCCGGTCGCGGCGGAGAACGCGGCGGAAAGCGCCTCGGTCCAGCCGGGGCCGCCGACGGAGGTGTGAACCGCCGCTAAAATCGTCAGGTTGTCCTCAGACAGCCGGTTCAGGTAGGTCACGGGATCGTGCTCCGCCTGCCTGAGCGCGTACCGGCTCTCTTCGTCCGCAAACACGGCCTGCTGCTTCCATGCGGCGTCTGCCACCGGCATGGCGGAGGGCTGAATCAGCCCTTGCGCCGCGATCCAGTCTGCCATATACCGGCTGATTTTCACCGCGCCGATTTCGTTCACGTGCGAACCGCGGTCCACCGTGTCGGCGGACCAGTCGAGCCCGAGGTCCGCCTGGTTCAGGTCCAGAAAGGTCAGCCCCAGCTCATCCGCCATGCCCTGGATCAGGTCGTGCTTCTCCTGACTCCAGTAGGCCGCATAGGTGAGCGGCGGCCGCACGACGGGCACCTTCATCAGGATCAGCTTCGCGCCGCGCTCCTCGCAGAGGCGTTTCATTTCAGCAATGATGGGTTGGCGGGTGCTCAGGCTGTTCCGCAGCGTGGTCGTGGTGGGGTTCTTTCCCAGCTGCAGCGTTTCACGGCGGTGAAGCTCGGCGATCTCCCCGTCGACGTCTGTCACAGGGTTGCTGGCTGAAATGACCATGCCGCTGACGCCGTGGCCTTTCTGGAAATTCGGGGTGGACCCGCGCTCCCAGTCGATGGTGCGCTCCGGCAGCTCCGCGATGGCGGTATGGTACTTGATGATCGGCAGCAGCCCGCTGATCCCGCTCAGCACATCCCCTGCCTCCTCGCTGCCCAGGGCGGCGTTCATCGCCCGGGTCATCTGGTATTTATACCGGAACTCCCGCCATGGCAGGGAATCAATGACGCGGCGCCAGTTCGCCGTGTCCATGACGGAATTGGTGTTGAACACAGCGCTCACGTCCAGGAAAACCGCCTGGGGGCGTTGGTGGTCCATCGCGGCCTTCAGCAGCCAGCCGGAGATCTCCAGCGGCTGCGAATCCGTGGCGGAAACATAGGACCGTATGCCCGTCTCCCGGTATATTTCAATGGGCGAAATGGCCTGGCGCAGGTGGCTTGTGCCCAGCCACAGCGCGTCAAGTGACCCGTCGGGCTCGGCAAACAGGCCCTCGGTCACACGCGTCTGCCGGCTGACATACGCCGGGGCGTCCCATCGGGGGATCAGCATCTGCTGGATGTGCCAGAACAGCAAGGCGAATATAATCAGGAACAGCGCCGCCCTGGTCAGATTTTTCCATTTTTTCACTCTGACCCTCCCCGCTTCAGAACTGCGCATAGACGAATTCGGACGGGTGATAGCCCTCGCCGTAAGCGCCGAACAGGATGACCGCGAACAGCGCGGCCAGGTACAGCAGCCAGCGGAAGACCAGATTCTGCCGGGCGACCGCCTCACGGATCCTGACCCCGCGCTCCTGGAGGATGCTGACACCAAGCAGCACCAGCAGCGCCATCAGCAGGATGAACAGCTCGTGCGCGTCCAGCCCCAGCGAATACAGCCCGCTGCCGGCGATCGAGCGCAGGTCGAAATCGACGATCATGCTGCGCCACATGCGCAGCGCTTCCATGACCGACGGCGCTTTATACAGCACCCGGCCGAACAGCATCAGCGTGAAGGTGCGCACGCCCTGCCACAGCTTCCAGCTGAAGCTGCCGGGATTGATGCGCAGCCGCCGGATCAGCCGGGCCGTCAGCGGCGCGGCCAGGATACCCAGTGACATCAGCAGCCCCTGGTAAAAGCCGTAGACCGCGAAGCGCCGTCCCGTGCCGTGCCAGATGCCGTTCATGGTCCACACGATCAGGGTGACGGCGCAGGTCGGCAGCAGCTTGCCAGTCTGCGCGCCGAACCACGCGCGCGTTTTTTTGCCGACGCGCTGGGCGGCCTTCGACATCGAAAGCGGATAAAATACATAGTCCCTGAACCACGCGCCGAGCGTGATGTGCCAGCGCCGCCAGTATTCGGCCACGGAGAGGGAAAAGAACGGGCGCGTGAAATTGACCGGCAGATGGATGCCCAGCATCTCCGCGGCGCCGGTCATGATGTCGATGCCGCCGGAAAAATCCCCGTACAGCTGAAACGCGTAGGCCAGCGCGCCGATGACCAGCGCGGCGCCGCGGTACTGGGCCGGCTGGCCGAAGACCGTCTGAACGATCTGGGCGGCGCGGTCGGCGATGACCATTTTTTTGAAATAGCCCCACAGCATCAGCTGGGCGCCGGAACGGAGGTTTTCGTATTGCAGGTCATGAGGCGTATAGAGCTGCTCGGCCGTCTCGGAATACCGGCAGAACGGGCCCTGCAGCATCTGAGGGAAAAAGCCCAGCCACAGCGCCAGCTTGAAATAATTGCGCTGCACCGGACATTTGCCCTTGGACACGTCGACCACATAGCTGATGGCCTGGAAGGTGTAGAATGAAATGCCCAGCGGCAGCGCCAGCCCGAGCAGGCTGAACGAGGCGCTGAAGCGCCGGTTGACGGCCGCGATGATCAGGTCTGTGAACTTGAACGCGAACCAGATCGCCAGGTTGAACGCTGCGGCCAGCCAGGCGTAGGCCGTCTTGGTGCGGGCGTTCTTTTTTTTCAGCGCGCGCCGGGCCTCGCGGTCCAGCCCTTCGCCTGCGGACAGCCGGCGCTGGTAGGCGGCCTCCTGCCGGCCAATCAGCAGGCCGCAGCCCCAGATCGACAGCGAGGTCAGCACAAACCAGCCGGCCAGCCTGAAATCGCAGATCAGGTAATAGGCCGCGCTCGCCAGCAGCAGCGCCACCCAGCGGTATCGCCGCGGCGCAGCGTAATAAAGCCCGACCGCGAGCGCGACGAAGGCCAGAAAGGTGAGAGAGGTGATACTCACGGCAGTGTCCTTCGGTAAGCCGGCCGGCTTATTCGTTCTGAAGCCGTTCGATCAGCGCGTGGATCGCTTCCACCGTGTTGAAATTGTCCGGCTCGAGGTCCGCGACGTCGATTTCGATGTCATACGCGTCGTTCAGGTCGTTGACGATGGCGATAATATCGAAGGAATGAAGGATGCCGTCGTCAATCAGCTTCTTCTCGTGCCGGAAGTCAACGTCCGGGCGGATCGCCTGCAGGATGCTCAGCAGCTTTTCCATGATGTTCCCTCCCTGGTTCAGGTAGATGGCAGATAAGCCTTGCGGTTCAGTTTGCCGTTGTAGGTGCGTTCCACGTGGTCCACCTGCCGGTAGAAGCGCGGGACCTTGTGGATTTCAAGCGTCCGGGACAGGTACGCGCGCAGCGCCTTTTCATCCAGCGTCCGGCCGTCCTCCATGACGACCAGCAGCTGCAGCGCCTGCCCCGAAATCGGGTCCTTAACGGGAATGCAGATGCAGTCGGCGACGCCCTCGAAGCCGAGCACAGCGGATTCGACCTCCGTCGGCGCGACCTTGAGGCCGCCGACGTTGATCACGTCGCCCTTGCGGCCGGAGACGTATACATAGCCCTCGCTGTCGATGAAGCCGACGTCGCTGGTATACACGACGCCGTTCTGCAGCACCTCGGCGGTCTGAGCGGGGTCGTTCACATAGCCCTTCATGTTCACGTCGCCCTGGCACGCGATCAGCCCCATGCGGTCCGGGGAAGAGTCGATCACGCGGTGATCGTCGTCCACGATCAGGATACGCGCGTTGGGCATCGGGCGGCCGACGCAGCCGGCCTTGCCGGGGGTGTGGTTGTAATCATAAATGCACACGCTGGCGGCTTCGGAGGAACCGTAATTG
Organism: uncultured Clostridia bacterium; assembly: GCA_946536315.1. Classification (GTDB taxonomy): domain Bacteria; phylum Bacillota; class Clostridia; order Christensenellales; family Aristaeellaceae; genus UBA4246. The sequence continues at coordinate 4,361 of CAMNEH010000010.1, read as the reverse complement.
TTGTACAGGCGGGTGTCCGGCAGCAGCTCGCACAGCCGCTGCTTGTCCGTTTCCGGCAGCGGCGAGGTGGCGGATTCGATAAAATCGATGCGGTAGCGGGCGATGCGGTCATGCGTCAGCGCGAAAATGGTCCGGATCGCGGCGGGCGGCAGGCAGCAGGCGACCGTGCCCTCGGGCGTCTCCAGCGCCGCGAAGAACGCCTTGAGGTTGGTCATGCCGTTCAGCAGGTAGATCGTACTCCCGTTGACGAAAGTGGTGAAGAGCTTGCGGATCGCGTTGGCATGGTTGAGCGGGCCCGGCACGATGATCATGGTATCCGGGCGGTAGCCGCAGCCAAAGATCAGGTTTTCCGCCGTGGCGGTCAACGCGTTATGGGACAGCTCGACGCCCTTGGACGCGCCGGTCGTGCCGGTGGTGAACAGGATATCGGCAGAATCCGCCAGGCCGGGGAAGGCCGGGGCTTCGGCCTGTGCGGCGTACTGCGCCGCGCGAAGCCGGACGTCGGCGCGCGGGATATACAGGGCGGGATACTCATTCGGCCTTGGCGCATGGTCGTACAGGATCACGCCGGCGGACACCTGCCGCGCGATCTGCAGCATCGCCTCGTCGGAGATTGTGTGCTCCAGGGAGGTGACCACGCCGCCGGACAGGTGGATGGCCAGGTAGATCACCGCGTATTCGATGGTCTGCGCAGCGCGGACGACAACCACGTCGCCCTTCTTCACGCCGGATGCCCGCAAGAACGCGCTGTATCCCCGCACCTCCGCGGCCAGCTGGGCGTAGGTGATCCGGTCGGACGGGGTCAGCACGGCCCATTTGTCCGGGGTTCGGGCGGCATGGTCGAATACATACGCGACAACAGGCTTTCGCATCAGATCAGCTCCTTTAGGATGGCAAATCGGGCGCGGACGGGACCAGGAGGCTGACGCCTGCGCCGCCTGCCAGAGAAACGAAGATCGCGGCGTAGGTTTCCGTGACGCCGGGGATGGGATAGGCTCCGGTGATTTTGTGAAAGATCACCCAGTACAGGCCCACCGCGGCGGTCAGCAGCATGGCGATGACCGCGGCGCGCGGGGTCATCCGCTTCCAGAAGATGCCCAGCAGCAGGATGACGAACAGGCTCCCACGCAGACTGTAGGCAAAATAGACGACGTCCAGGATCGTGCTGCTTTCGCTCAGCAGCACGGCGGCCAGCAGGCACGCGGCGCCGGCGCCGAGGGTGGCCAGGCGCGATACGCGCAGCAGCCGGGCGGCGTCAGGCGGGCGGTCGTGTGGCAGGACGGAATACAGATCGCGGGTCACCAGTGTGCCGCACGCTAAAAAGATGGGGGAGGCGGTGGAGAGCACCGCGGCGACGATGGCCGCCATCACCAGCCCTGAAATCCAGGGATTCAGGGTCATCAGCAGCGTGGGAAGCGCCAGCTTGGCGCTCTCCAGCGCCGGGAACAGCATGCGCGCGTACATGCCCAGCAGGGCGGTCAGGATGCCGAACGGCGCGACGATCAGCGCGATGAGAAAGGAGGCGCGCGTCGCGGTCTGCTCGTCCCTGGAGCGCAGGATCGGCTGCAGACCTGCCTGCGCGGTGCACGCGCCGAGCACGGACGCGATGATCCAGGAAATCACCCGATTGGGGCCGATGGCCACGGGAGAAAAGTAGGATGCCGGCAGCGCCTCGCGCAGGGCGTCCGCCCCGCCGTGCGTGGCGGCGCATACCGCCAGCGCGGCGATGATGCCGAGGTACATGATGATCATGTGGATCAGGTTGGTGAAGCCGATGGCGCGGCTGCCGCCCAGGCAGGTGTACAGCAGCACACCGCCGCCCAGGATCAGGATCGACAGACCGGCGTCCAGCCCCAGCAGGCTCTGGCCCAGCGTGCCGATGGCGATCATCTGCGAGGTGCCGACGATCGCCAGCACCAGCGTCAACAGCAGGGAGGAGACGACCCGCGCCTTTCCGCCCAGGTACCGGCCGATGATCTCCGGGACGGTCGAGGTGTTCAGCCGGCGGAACATCCGCGCGAAAAACAGGCCCAGAAAGCAGATGCCCAGCCCGTTGGCGACGGTGTACCAGGCCCCGGAAATGCCGAACAGGTATCCGTATTCCGATACGCCGGTCGTTGATGAGCCGCCCATCCATTCGCCCGCGCTGATAGCCACGCACATCAGCAGTCCGAGCTGGTAGCCTTCAAAGCGCTCTACGCTGTCGGTCCTGCGGTTGGCCGCCACGCCGATCAGGATCGTGGCGAGAAAATAACAGAGGATGATGCCGAGCTGGATCATTTCGCACACTTCCCGATGCTGAATAAATACCTCCGGCAGGCATTGTATAACCCGCGGGACGCGGCGCTTCATGTGAGCGCTTTTCGGATCGCGCCATCCTTATCTTATGACGAAAACGCGATCTTGTCAAATGTGATCGAATCGATGATTGACAAGCGGCGGAAATCGGTTATAATAGGCTCATCCGCTGGGGGCGTCGCGACCGTCAGGTCCGGCTGAGAGTGCACCCTTGGAACCTGTGTAGGTCATCCTACCGTAGGGAAGCGGCGTGATCCACCCGGTGGTCACCATCTTCCCACGTCCAGAGCGGCGTGGGTGTTTTATTTGAAGGAGGACACAGAAGATGAGAACGAAGACGACCCGAATGCTGACCGAAAGCGCCCTGTTTATCGCGATCGGCACCGTACTGAGCCTGGTGAAGATCGACGTCCTGTTTGGCGGCGGGCCTACGCTGGTCAGCATGCTCCCGCTGATCGTGATCAGTCATCGCTGGGGCTGGAAATGGGGCACGCTGACCGCGTTTGCGTACAGCCTGATCCAGCTGCTCATGGGGCTGGACAACGTGGGCTATGCCAAGACCTTTGCGACCGCCGTGGGCGTGGTCATGCTGGACTATGTCATCGCGTATACGGTCATTGGTCTGAGCGGTTTGTGTGACCTGAAGTTCGGCAAAACGCGGACCTCCATGGCGGTCGGCGTCGCGGTCACGTTCTGCCTGCGCTTCATCTGCCACCTGATTTCCGGCGCGTGGATCTGGGGCCAGTGGATGCCCGAAACGTATATGAATCTCACTATGACCAGCCCGTGGCTGTACTCTTTCCTCTTTAACGGCTGGTACATGCTCACCGAGCTGGTGGTCACTGAAATCGTCCTGATGCTGATCTATCAGCCGCTGCGCAGGTACCTGCATGGGGAGGATGTCCGGTGACAGACATGCGGTTTCCGGTCATCGATTTTCATACGCACACGTTTCCGCCGGCGATTGCCGAACGCGCGCTGCGGCAGCTGAGCGCGGCCTCGCATACCCGTCCTTTTACGGACGGGACCGGGGCCTCGCTCAGCCTGTCCATGCGCGCCGCAGGCGTCGCGCGCAGCGTGGTGCTGCCCGTCGCGACGAATCCGCGGCAGGTCGTCAAAGTCAACGACGCGTCTGTCCAAATGAACGAGCGCACGGGGGAAACGGGCCTGGCGTCCTTTGGCTGCATGCATCCCGATTTCGAGGACTGGCATGCGGAGCTGAGCAGGATCAGGGACGCGGGCATCCGCGGCATCAAGCTGCATCCGATTTACCAGGGTGTGGATTTTGACGATATCCGCACCCTGCGCATCCTTTCCCGCGCCGCCGAGCTGGACCTGGTGGTGGTGATCCACGCGGGGCTGGACGTCGGATTCCCGGGTGTGGTGCACGCGTCGCCGCGCATGATCCTCCATGCCCTTCAGGAGGTCGGTCCGCTGCGGCTGATCCTGGCGCACATGGGCGGCTGGCGGTGCTGGGACGAGGTGGAGGATCTCCTGCCCGGCACGGGCGTCTATATCGATACTTCCTTTTCGCTCGGAAAGATGACCCCCAACGGGGACGGACATTACCGGGACGAGCGCGAGCTGGACCTGCTGGATGACGCGCAGTTCGTCCACCTGGTCCGCGTGTTTGGGGCGGACCGTGTGCTGTTCGGCACGGACAGCCCGTGGGCGGATCAGTCTGCGGCGCTCGGGGCATTTCTCCGGCTGCCGCTCAGCGACAGCGAGAAACGCCGGATTCTGTGCGATAACGCGCTCACGCTGTATCCGGGACTTCTCCCTTCGGACATTCCGGAGAGGGTGGAGGAAGATAAAAACACGAACAATGTGTGACAAAATACCGGAGTAATGTTCGCACAATAAACCGAACACGGAGGCTGTTCGAACGCAGTATGTCGGATAAATGCGAAAAAATTGAGATTCTTTTTACTTTTTCGTTGACAAAAATGGGGGACAGGTGTTAAGATACTCGAGCGCTGATGAGCGGGGCACCGCAAGGGGCCAAGCGAGGAAGCGCGGGCGGATCTTGAAAACGATACAGTAAAGAGCAGAAGCAACGTCAA